>JAFPVP010000014.1 GCA_017412925.1 Selenomonadaceae bacterium | reverse complement strand
TTAATGAGGCGCGCCTGAATATTCGTCAAGCCCTCAATCGTGTTTTTCGTCGCGCCCTCGGCAACTTTAATCATCGAAGCCATATTCTGCGTGTTTTGAACTGACTGCGACGTAGCTCCGATATTGCTCGTCAAGCGTGCACCTATCGCGTATTCGGACGCCCCGTAAGCCGCTCTCGGATAATTGGAGCCGGTAGAAATTTTCTGCATCGTGTCATGCTTGGCAGTGCTGATTCGGTTGTAGTTGTTTATGTAGGAATTGACGCCGCCCAATGTCATGCTAGCCATTTTGTGTCACCCTTTCCTCTTCCTTGAATCGAAAAAATCCGTACAAACTCTGTGCAAAGAATAGCATAAATTTTTCGGCGATACAAGGATTTTTGGCTGAAAACGAAATTTTTTTCCGGCGGATTATCCCAGAAATTTATCGTTGCATGAAAAATCCCTGCGTGATAAAATCATTTCAAAAATTAAAGGTGGTAGGAGCAATGGTTCACATAGTCGGAGCGGGACCGGGCGACCCCGATTTAATCACCGTTAAAGGAAAGCGGCTCCTCAGCGAGGCGGACGTTGTGATTTACGCGGGCTCACTCGTCAACGAAGAGATTTTGAATTTCTGCAAGCCCGAAGCAGAAATTTACAACTCCGCGCAGATGATGCTTGAAGAAATTCTGCACGTCATCACACTGGCGGAAAAGGCGGGCAAAACGACAGTGCGCTTGCACACGGGCGACCCGTCCCTTTACGGCGCGACACAGGAGCAAATGGACGCCATGGAGGCGCGCGGCATTGAATTCGACGTGACGCCCGGCGTGAGTTCATTTTTGGCGGCGGCGGCAGCCCTCAAGCGGGAATACACGGTGCCCGGCATAACGCAAACCGTCATGATAACTCGGCGCGGAGGACGCACGCCCGTGCCCGATTCGGAGTCTTTAAAAAAGCTGGCGCAACATCAAACGACGCTCTGCATATTTTTATCGGTCAGCCTTTTGCCCGAAATCAAACAAGACCTTATGAGCGCGGGCTTCAAATCGTCGACGCCCGTAGCCGTGATTTACAAAGCGTCTTGGCCAGGCGAAGAAAAAATTATTCAAGGGCGGCTCGATACGATTGTTCAGCAAGTCAGCGAGGCGAACATTGACCGCACGGCAATGATTATCGTCGGGCAATGTTTGAACGCCAAAACTCAGCAGAAATCTAATCTTTATTCCCCAAAGTTCAGTCACATGTTCAGGCAGGCGATATTTTAAATTGAGAACAGGAATTATTTCATTAACGACAAAAGGCACGCAACTTGCCGAGAAAATCGCGGAAAAAGTTGGCGGGCAAATCTTTGCAAAGGGAAGAAATTTCACGAAGCTTGCCGATTTGGTTGCGGAGATTTTCGGCAAGTTCGACGGAATGATTTTTATCTGCGCGGCGGGTATCGTCGTGCGAATAATCGCGCCGCACATAGTCAGCAAGCTCAGCGACCCGGCGGTTTTGGTCATCGACGAACGCGGGCAAAATGTCATCAGCCTTTTGAGCGGGCACGTCGGGCGGGCAAATGAATTGACGGTTGAAGTTGCCAAAGCCCTAGACGCCAATCCGGTGATAACGACGGCCACCGACGTTGCAGGGCAATTTTCCGTTGACGCCGTCGCCTCCAAGCTCGGACTTGTCCCCGAACCCAAAGAGGCGATTAAAGTGATTAATACGGCGATTCTGCGCGGCGAAGATGTTTACGTGCAGGCGGGCGACGTTCGGCTGAATTTAATTCCGCAAAACTTAGTCGCGGGCGTCGGTTGCAGGCGCGGAACTTCGTCACTGAAAATTTTCGAGGCGATTCAAAGGGCTTGCGCAATGATTCACCAGCCGATAGAGCGCGTGAAACTTTTGGCGAGTGCCGACGCAAAAAAGGACGAGACGGGACTTTTATCGTTGGCGGAAGTCATGGGGCTTGAGATAAAATTTTTCTCCGCCGCCGAACTCCAAAAGAAAATCGACGAATACAAGCTCGGCGAATCAAAATTTGTAACGCGGTCAATCGGCGTCGGCAATGTCTGCGAGGCGGCGGCTCTTTGTTGCGTAGAAAATGCACGCTTCGCCCTGCCGAAAACTTCTTTTAAAGGCGTGACGGTCGCGCTCCTTTGGGAAAGATGAATTACAACCTTGACAAAAAAATTGAGCGCGGAATGATTTTTCTTGCAAAAAAATTCGGCGTGAAGAAATTAATTCTATTCGGCTCGCGGGCACGCGGCACCAATCGTGAACGGAGCGACATTGACATTGCGGCGGCGGGCGGAAACATTTTTGAATTCACTGCGGCGGTCGAAGAACTTGACACGTTGCTTTCATTCGACGTTGTAAATCTCGACGAGGGCATTGCGCAAGATTTTCAAGCCGAAATTAACCGCGACGGAATTATTTTGTTCGAGGAGGCTCCCGCCGTGATAAAAAAGTTTAATGTCTTTGATAAATGTTTAGCGGTTTTGCTCGCGGCTGAAAAAGAAGCTGACGACAAAATTTATCGCATGGGTATCATCGGACAATTTAATTTAACGTTTGAATTGTCATGGAAGGCATTGCGCGAAAGTCTTCTGATTCACGGCGTTAAAGAAGCGTCAACCGGCTCGCCGCGCGAAATTCTCAAGGCGGGTTACGAATTCCATTTCTTAGACGACGAAAAAATTTGGCTGGACATGCTCCAACGTCGTAATCAATCGATTCACATTTACGACGAAGACATTGCCGCCGAACTTATAAATTTGATTTTCGACAAATATATTGCGGCGTTCGTAAATTTGCGTGACGAATTAAAACGCCGGCTCCCCGTCGAGTAGCCATAAAAAAAATTTTGGAGTGTGATTGAATTGTTTAAAAAAATCTTGATAGTCTTTGCGATTATCGGAGTTATCGCGGTTATCGGCTTTGTTGCTCTCGGCTACGGCACTTACAAAATCGCTGACGGCGTGCTCACCAAGTACGAACCGCAAATGCGCCAATATATTCAAATGGACGAAGCCGCGCAAAACAAGTACGTTCTTGAAAACATAGGAAAATTTTTAGCGGACGTAAAGATTGACATCGACAGGGACGGCAAGCCCGAAGACAAGGAATCGATTAAAAGATTGTTGGAGTTAAACACTCAACCCGAAATTGAAAAGGCTCTTATTAACGTCGGTCGCTCGTTAATGGCGATGGGAATTACCGCCTCGGATTCGATAGTCAAAGACATGAGCGCGGACGTTAAAGCGAAGTACGAAAAAGAAACCGAAGAATTTGAAGCACGGCTCAATAAATATTCAGAACTTATCGAGGCGGCAGACCCAAGCTTTAAGATAGAAAAATAATTTTTATCGTTTGATTATCGACGGCATGACGATTGCCAGCAAAACTAAAATTATCCCGAACGATTCAATCAATCCGAACGCCGTCCCGAAAATTATCCAGCTGATTATCACGGAGGCGGCGGGTTCGGTCGTGGCGGTTATCGAAGCTTCTTCGGGCGTCAGAAATTTCAATCCCGCGTTGAAACTCAAAAATGCCGCAACCGTCCCGAAAATTATTATCCAGCTCACGTCGAATAAAACGTCCGGCGCAAGGAACGGCAACCAATTTTTTTCCTCAATCAGCGCAAACGTCGACAGCCCGCCGATAAACATTCCAACGCCCGTCAAAAAGTACGGGTCAATTTTTTTTGCGAATAAATGTTTCGGGAAAATCGCGCTGAAGGCAAAAGCCGCGCCGCTCAATAAGCTCCAAACAACGCAACTTATCGGAACGAGTAATTTTGTCGGATTTCCGCCCGTCACCAATAAAAATACGCCGCTCATCGCCAAAATCACCGCGATAACTTCGCCGCGCTTCGGAAATTTTTTATGGTAAAATGATTCCCACATGACGACCATCGCCGGGCATGCGTAGGTTATGACGGTCGTTGCCGCCGCGCCGCCGATTGAAATCGCTTGAAAGTACGTGAACTGCATGAACATCACGCCGATTACGCCGTAAATTATAACGTCGAGCCAAAGTCGCAGATGACGATTTAAAATTCCGAGCGACAACCAAAATTTTTTCCGCCGCGACGCGATTAAAATTAAAAGTGCGCCCGCCGTGCACATGCGGATATTCGTCAGCTCCATCGCCGATTTTTCCGAGTGCATAAAAAAATCTTGAACCGCAACGCCCGAACTCGCCCAAAATATTCCTGCCGCGCCGACAAAGATTAATGCTAAACTTTTGCTCAAAGTTTTCACCTACTTAATGAATCGCGGCTTTAAAATCAACGTCACGAAATAAATCGTCGCCGCAAAGACCACGATCGTTGCGCCCGCCGCCGAATTTATTTCATACGCCGCAATTAAGCCCGCCAAGCCCGAACTCAACGCAATTAGCACGCTCAAGAAATGATAACTTTTAACGGAATTGGTGACGTTGCGAGCCGCCGCCGCCGGTAAAACTAAAAGCGCGTTGATTATCAAAATTCCGACCCACTGAATGCTTAACGCCACCACAACCGCCAATAAAACCGCGAAAATTGATTCAACGAGCTGAGTTTTTATCCCGCGACTTCGCGCCAGCGTCTGATTCACCGACAAAATCAGCAGCCGATTGAATAAAATCGCCCACGCCGCCACCACAATTAAAAATACCGCCGTCAACGAAATTAAATCGTCGCGCGTGATGCTCAAAAGGTCTCCTATCAAAAATCGCGAAAATTTATTGAACTGACCGCCCGCCGACATTATCATCAAGCCCAAGGCGATTGCCGTAGAGCTGAAAACACCGATAACTGTATCCGCGCCCGCGTGCGATTTGTTTTTTATGTACGTTATCAACAGCGCGAAGATTATCGAGAAGCCCAGCAAGCCGAAAATTTCCGATCCGACGCCGATTAACGCGCCGATTGCTATTCCCGTGAACGCGCCATGACCGAGCGAGTCCGAAAAAAACGCCATGCGATTTGAAACAACCATCGTCGACAGCAAACCGAAAAGCGGCGTCACCAAAACTACCGCGACCAATGCGTTGCGCATGAATTCATATTCAAACAATTTCATCACCAGGCGCAAATTATATCGCAACCGTTGCTTTTTTCAAGACAAGGCTTTAAATAAGCCAAATATTAAAGAATCCGCTATGGCGGATTTTTTTGTCCGTTTTAAGCCCGTTTTTTATCCAAAATTTAAAGAATCGCGCCACGACACCATTTAGCCTTTTGAAAAATCCGCTATTCCGGATTTCCCGTTTTGAGCCTAAAAATCGCCCTAAAAACCTCTTTCAACGCTCCAAATAGACTTCAAAACGATTTTTAAACCAAAATCCATTCCAAATCGCTCTTCTCGTGTTATAATCGCTCAAATTTCGTTTTCGGAGGCTAAAATCATGAAAAATTTTTTAATCGCCGCCTTCGTGCTGATAATTTTATTTTTTATCACGAGTACGCCCCAAATTTTTATCGGAACGGAGCAAAAAACCATTGCCGTTGTCGATGCTGAAGAAAATTTGCCGCTCACGATTGAATTTATCCACTCCGTGCAGAAAACTCCCGTCGTTGAAGAGCTGGAGTTTCGCGGCGGCGAATTTGTTTTGCTCCGCACGAAATATAAATCGCAAGGAGTAGGCTTACCCTTCGACGCCGGCGACGGAAAATTTTATCGGGACGGCGAATGGTTCATTTTCGACGACATGAACCGCCATTTTAAAAATTTGGAGTTGCGCACGGGCAAGGGCACGCGCTTAAAAATTATTCTGAACGGGCGCGAACATGAACTTTACAAAAAATTTCCGCTCGGCACAAAAATTTTTGTTAGAACGTTTTGATTGTGATAAAATCTCCGCCAAGGAGGTTTTTTTTATGAATCGACGTGAATTTATCAAGGGGGCAATGGCAATGACCGCTTTAGCTTGGGCGAATCCGATAATTTTAGTCGACGCGGCGGCGGAAATAAAATGGTGGCAGAAAAAGCCCGTTTACCAAATTTATCCGAAAAGTTTTCTCGACACGACCGGCAAAGGTACCGGCGATCTGCGCGGCGTCACGCGGAAATTGGACTACATAAAAAGTTTGGGCGTCGGTGCGATTTGGTTGACGCCGTTTTACGAATCGCCGATGATTGATAACGGCTATGACATCGCAAATTACACGGCGATTGACCCGCGTTTCGGCACGATGGCTGATTTTGAGGAACTTGTTGCCGAGGCGAAGGCGCGCGACATTAAAATTATCGTGGATTTGGTTTTCAATCACTCGTCCGATAAGAATCCGTGGTTTTTGGAATCAAAATCAAGCCGCGACAATCCCAAAGCCGATTGGTACATTTGGCGCGACGAAAAAACAAATTGGCGCGGGATTTTCGGCGGAAGTGCCTGGGAATGGTGCGAGGAGCGCGGGCAATATTATTTGCACACGTTCGCGACGGCTCAGCCGGATTTAAATTGGGAAAATCCTGCTGTTCGGCGAGCACTTTACGACGCGGCAAATTTTTGGCTTGAAAAAGGAGCGGGCGGCTTCAGAATCGACGCGATTGTTTACATTAAAAAGCCCGAAAAGTTTTTGGACGGCAAACCCGACGCGCCCGACGGCACTTGCGCGGTGCACAACATGATTGCCAACACCGACGGCATTTTAAATTTCCTGCACGAATTCAAGCGCGAAGTTTTCGACGGCAAAGATATTTTCACGGTCGCGGAGGCAAACAGCGTTGCGCCCGAAGATTTGCCCGCGTGGGTTGGTTCTCGCGGAATTTTTAACACTTTGTTTGAATTCAGCCACGTCAACATCATGTTCAAGAACGGCGACGAAGTTTGGCACCACTCGCATCCGATTAGATTGAGCGAATTTAAAAAAACTTTGAGCGACAGCCAAGCCGCCACGCGCGACAGCTGGTATCCGATTTATTTTGAGAATCACGACAGGGCGCGTTCGGTTAATGTTTATTTTCCGGCGAATGCTGATAAAAAATTGGCGGCGAAAGCTTTGGCGACGATTTTATTTACTCTGCGCGGCACGCCGTTTATTTATCAGGGCGAGGAGCTGGGCTACGAGAACGCGGCTTTTAAATCAATCGACGACTACGACGACATTTCTTCGCGCGGACAGTACAATTTGGCGCGTGCGGACGGCTTGAGCGACAAAGAGGCGATGCGTTTCGTGCAAAAGTTCAGCCGCGACAATGCACGCACGCCTATGCAGTGGGATTCGTCGAAAAATGCGGGCTTCACGAGCGGAAAACCTTGGTTGCCCGTTCACGACGATTTTAAAACTTGCAACGTTGCAATCGAGGAGCGCGACGGCGATTCTGTTTTGAATTTTTATCGGCGATTGAGTGCGTTTAGGAATTCTAGCGACGTTTTAATCAGCGGCGACTACGCGGAACTTTATCCAAACAACGAGGAGCTTTACATCTACACGCGGACGCTTGCCGAGAAAAAAATTTTGGTTGCCGTGAACTTCACGACGCACGATGTAAAATTGCCCGCGCAGATTTTCGACGGCATGAAAAAAATTTTGGGCAACTACGCGGACGAGAAAAATTATTTGCGGGCGACGGAGGCGGTAATTTATGGCAATTAAGGTAGCGGCGAGCGATTTTGACGGAACGATATTTCGCGAGCAGAAAATTTCGGCGGAAGACTGGTCAGCGGTAGAAAATTGGCGAGCGGCGGGAAATAAATTCGGAATTGTGACGGGGCGGGCGTATATCATGCTGACGCCGCACTTGCTGGAATATAATTTGGCGATAGACTTTGCGATTTGCGAGAACGGCGCGATAATTCACGACAGCGACGGGCGAATAATTTTTGAAACGGAGTTGCCGAAAAAAATTTTGTTGGAGATAATGAATGAGCCGTTTGCACAGAAAAGTTTGCATTTTGCGTTCGAGGCGGCGGACAAAATTTTTTGTGCGAACGTCAAGGAAAATTCCTGGGTGATTCGCGAAAGCAATCGCTGGAATTTCCCGCTTGAAATCGTCGACGCCGCGCAGATTGAAACGCTTCCGAAGATAAATCAGCTGGCTCTTGACTTCAAAAGCCCCGACGAGGCGCAAGCGGCTGCGGAAATGCTGAATAAGACATTCGGCGACGTGATTTTTGCGCAAAAAAATACTCACAGCGTCGACATTGTGACAGCGGGCATGAATAAGGCGCGCGGCGTGGAAAATTTATTGCGCATTCGCGATTGGCGCGGCGAAGTTTTCGTTATCGGCGACGAATCGAACGATTTGCCGATGATAAAACATTTTGGCGGCTACACGGTCGCCACGGCAAAAGATTTCGTCAAGCGCGAGGCGTCGGAGGTTTTTGATTCGGTCGGCGCGATGCTTAAACATTTTGGAAAAAATCCTTGACAAAGTTTTATTAAGCCGCTATAATGCGCCTTGTGTTAGTCAAGCGACTGATACAAGCGGACATAGCTCATCTGGTAGAGCGCAACCTTGCCAAGGTTGAGGTAGCGAGTTCGAGCCTCGTTGTCCGCTCCAGAACAAGCGGAAGTAGCTCAGTGGTAGAGCACAACCTTGCCAAGGTTGGGGTCGCGAGTTCGAGCCTCGTTTTCCGCTCCAATTTTTTTTGATAACAAGTTGGAAACCGGTTGGACCCGTAGCTCAGTTGGTTAGAGCAACCGGCTCATAACCGGTCGGTCCTAGGTTCAAGTCCTAGTGGGTCCACCAACTTAAAATAAACGACTCTGTAGCTCAGCTGGATTAGAGTATTTGACTACGAATCAAAGGGTCGGGGGTTCAAGTCCCTCCAGGGTCGCCACGGGTAGGTGGCCGAGTGGTTAAAGGCGACGGACTGTAAATCCGTTCTCACTGAGTACGATGGTTCGAATCCATCCCTGCCCACCATATCGAAAATTCAAACGTCGTCGAAAGGCGGCGTTTTTGTCGCTTTAAAAGCGACGGAACAACGTGCGCGATTTGTCGCTCAAAAATTTTGGCAAGTCGCCGCGCTCGAATCAAAAAGACCGCCAACGTTTTCCGCAAGACGGTCTTTTTTAGTTCAATCGGTAAAAATTTTATTCGACTACAGACGTACCGTTCAATTCATTTGCGCGTTTGTCGAAGCGGCTCATAATTTCGTTGTAAGTTTGATTGGAAATTTCGGGCAATTTGCTTTGACCGGTCGCGTCCTTCCAAGTCAAGCCCGCCTGTTTGAAGCCCTCTTCGACGGCAGCTTTCATCTGCGAAAGTTTTTCGGGGTCGTTGCCCGCTATCGCCGTTGCCAAATCGAAAATGCGCGTGGAAACTGCGTCAACCGACCAATCGCCGCCCGGAGCAATGGCTTTGGCTGCGTCTTCGGGATTGGTTGCCACTTCGGGCAAGGCAAAACGCGCCGCGTCAATCTGCACGCCGTCGAAATTCAAAATTCCTACGCCTTCGTCAAGCCAGCCCTGCAATTTGTCGTTGGAATCCGTCAACGCCTGAATCATGATGTTGAGCATGGTCTGCTGTTGAGTTTCCAAATCCGCCTTGAGCGCGTCCACTTGTTCAGCGGAAAGCCCTTTAGCCTCTTTTGCGCCCGCTTCCTCGACGGGAGTATCTTTCGATTGCAGAACCGCTTGCTTTGCCTCCGGCGAAAGACTCAGCTCGAATGCGTCGCCAACTTTAGTTTGCTCCGATTGAGCTTGCGTCGTCTGATTCTGCGCGGCTGATTTCGTGTCGGTCGTCTTTCTGGCTTGCATTGCGTACTGCGCGACGCCCCAAGACGCTCCTGCCATACTGTTTACCGCCATTTTAAAAACCTCCTTGTGAAATAACTATTCCGTTACGAATTGCTTGCAAAGAAAATATACAGAAATTTCCAAGCAAAGTCAAGGATAATTCACATCATCAGCAACATTTCCAAATCCAAATTCTGATACGGTTTTAACTCTGTCGCGGGCGAGCCGTCAGCTTTGGGCGGCGCGGTGTAGTCGGGGACAACCATCATGTGCGGCTTGTGGCGAACTTGCCCCGTGATTTTCCCGCCCTCGTAGGTCGTTATCATTATCGAACCGTCGGGCATGAATCGCTTAATCGTTTCAACTTCAACAATTTTCGTCGACGTGTCGCCGCCGTTGCGGTTGGCATTGCCCGAATCCTCGTCGATTTTAATTTCGCCCGTCAATTCCTCGTGCATGTCGCGGATTTCGTCGAGTTGCTCTTGAGTCTCCCGCATGGCTTGAACGTCGGTTTTTATGTTGGAAATTTTTTCGGCGAGAATTTTTGAATACTCCGAAGCAACACTTTTGGAACTGCTCTTAGCCGAAACTTTGACGTCAATATCCAACGAAGAAACTTTTACTTCCCAAATGCCCATATCAATCACGCTCCAAAAAATTTTTTCAAAAAGTTTATCGGCATTTTTAAGTTGGCACTAAAAAATCCCTCGCCGAAAGTTTGTGGCGGGGGATTAAATTTTTATCCGAAATAATCTTCTATGCCGTCGAAAATTCCCTGCGCGGCCTTCTGCACGCCTTCCTTAGAGTTCAAAAGTTTTTCCTCTTCCTTGTTCGAGATAAAGCCGAGTTCGATAAGCGTGGCGGGCATGTCGGTATTTTTCACGACGTAGAAATTGCAAGGCTGAGTTCCGCGGCTGGGCGTGCCGAGTTGTTCGACTAAGTTGCGGCGAATGCAATCGGCGAGTTTCTGCCCTTTGCCCGAAGTGCTTTTGCCGTAGTAGTAGCCGGTCGTGCCGCGCGCTTCGGGTCGCGTGAAGCTGTCAGCGTGAATCGATATGAAAATATCCGCGCCGACGCGATTGGCAACTGCACACCGCGCGCCGAGTTCTTCAATGTCGGAGGCTTTGGCACCTTTTTCGGAAACGGTCGTGTCGCCTTCGCGGGTCAAGATAACTGTCGCGCCCTCCGCCTCAAGCAATTTCTTAAGTTCGCGAGAAACATTGAGCGTGACGTTTTTTTCCATGACGCCCGTAGGACCTATTGCGCCCGCGTCGTTGCCGCCGTGCCCAGGGTCGATTACAATTTTCTTGCCCTTTAGCGCGGTGATATTTCCCAAATCATCTTCCAAACCTTTGAACGGCTCATCAACCTCGCTAGTCTTCTCGTCTTCCTTTTCCTTCTTTTCCTTTTCCCGTTTTTCACTTTCCTTCTTTTCGCGCTGCTCCTGCTTTTCTTTTTCCTTCAATGCCTTTTCGCGTTCGCGTTGCTCTTTAATTTCCCGTTCGCGCTTTTCTTTAAGTTCGCGTTCTTGTTTCTTTTTAAGTTCGCGCTCTTGCTTCTCCTTCAGTTCCTTTTCGCGCTTCTCAAGTTCTTTTTCGCGTTTTTCAAGTTCCTTTTCGCGTTCCTGCTGCTCCTTAAGTTCGCGCTCCTGCTTTTCTTTAAGTTCGCGCTCTTTCTGTTCTCTAAGCTCGCGTTCTTCTTGTTCTTTAAGTTCGCGTTCGCGCTGTTCAAGCTCCCGTTCACGCCGCTCCAATTCGCGTTCACGTTCCTGTTGCGCTTTAAGTTCGGCTTCCTGCTTAGCTTTAAGTTCAGCTTCCTGCTTAGCTTTAAGTTCAGCTTCCTGCTTAGCTTTAAGTTCAGCGTCCTGTTTAGCTTTAAGTTCAGCGTCCTGCTTAGCTTTAAGCTCAGCGTCTTGTTTAGCTTTAAGTTCAGCCTCCTGCTTTTGTTTCAAGGCGGCGTCGTCGGGATTAGGGGCTTCGGGGCTCGGCTTGAATTCGGCGTTGCCAATGTCAATGATAAATCGATGACCTTTAGGACCGCCGTCAAGGTGGAAGGGTTTTATCTCCGCCATACTCTCGATAACGATTCGCACCGTCGACGGGTCGAATTGCGCGACGCGAATTTTTTTTGCCGCCAAAGATTTTAATTCAATTTCGCGTTTGACGGTCGGATTGAGCCACGAATCTTTTAGGTTGATGATAATCCGCGAGGGATTTTCTACGTAAGACTCGGTGAAGTCAACTTTTTTTGTCATGTCGACGACGATGCGAATTGTGCCCGCGCCGTAGCCGACACGAATATTGCTCACCTCGGCAAGGGTGGCTTTCCGCTCGCTAAAATTTGGTTCCGACCTTTGGTGTTCCGCCGCTTGTGCCGCTGAAGTCGCCGCAATTAAAATGAGGAGACTCAGCAATATTTTTCTAATCAATCCAAAGCCTCCTCTTTTAATTTAAGTTTCGTATGAACCGTAACGCTGTTCGAGTTTCTTAAAGATCCACGTCAGTACCGCCGTCATTGCCAGATAGAACGCGCCCGCGATAACGAACGGCGTCATGTCGAATTCGCGTTGGACGATTGTCCGCGCCACCCTCAGCAAGTCGTTCATCGCTAAGATATAAATCAGCGACGTGTCCTTGACTAGGTTTATCGTTTCGTTTGAGATTGGCGGCAGGACGACGCGCAACACTTGCGGGAAAATTACGTAGCGCATCATCTGCCAATGCTTGAGCCCCAACGCCTTTGCCGCTTCGTATTGCCCCTTCGGTATCGCTTGAATGCCCGCGCGGAAAATTTCTGCAAAATACGCCGCGTAGTTGAGCGTGAACGCCAGCAGAGCCGCCGCCACGTCCGGAAGCATTATCCCGACCATGGGCAGTGCGAAGTACACGAACAACAGTTGCAACATCAGCGGCGTTCCGCGCATTATCCAAACGTAGAACTCCATTAAATACCTTATCGGCGCGAAACTCGAAATTCTTCCCAAAGCCGCCAACGCTCCGATTGGCAAGCTTAAAATTAAAGTCACGAAGAAAATTTCCAGCGTGACTTGTGCGCCCTCCATGATGAGGACTGTCATATCCAAAAATTTTTCCATAACAGGTATTCCCTAACTCCCGTCTTGCGACGGCGGTCACTGTTCTGCAATCATCAGCAATCGCCGATTATTTTTTCTTGACTAAATCTGCACCGAACCATTGCTCGGAAATTTTTCCTGCCGCGCCGTCTTTAACCATCTCGTCGAAAACGCCCTGAACTTTGTCGCGGAGTGCAGTGTCATCTTTGCGGAAGGCAATGCCGAATTCGCTGACAGGTCCGACATTCACGTTAAGCGCGTCGAATTTTCCTTCCTGCTTGCTCATTGCGTAACGCCCGACAATTTCATCACAGACAAGCGCGTCGATTCTGCCGTTTTCCAAATCCATAAACGCGCTCACGTAGTCGCCGTAAGTTTTAAATTCTTTTAAAGAATCTTTAAGAGCCGCATTCTCGACAATGTAAGCCTCGGCAGTGGAGCCGGCTTGCGTGCCGACGGTCTTGCCAGCCAAGTCAGTCTCCGCATTAATGCCTTGGTCGTTGCCCTTCTTCACGAAGATGATTTGGCGGTTGTCCATGTACGGGTCGCTGAAAAGCATGTTCTCTTGACGTTCGGGCGTGATGTCTAAGCCGTTCCAGATTATATCAATGCGCCCGCTCTTGAGTTCAGCCTCTTTGCTGTTCCAGTCAATCGCTTTGAATTCGACTTCCGTGCCCAGACGATTTGCCGCCTCTTTTGCCAAGTCGACGTCGAAGCCGATAATTTCATTTTGCTCGTTCTTGAATCCCATCGGCGCGTATTCGTCGTCGAGTCCGATTACGATTTTTTCCATTTTCTTCGAGCTGTCGCCGTCAGCCTTGGGAGCCTCGCCGCCGCCGCAACCTGTAAAAACCATCGTCACAAGCAGCAGTGCCGCCATAAAAATTTTTTTCACCTAAAAAACTTCCTTTCGCTAAAAAACTTTTGATAACCGCGTTGCATTATACTTTATCGGAATTGGCATTGCAAGCTTTTGAAAAAAAAATGAAAGCCACCTTTACTCCCTGATTAGGTCGGCTTGGAACCACTTCTCGGAAATTTTTTGCGCAGTCCCGTCTTTAATCATGCCGTTGAAAGCTTTTTGAACTTCGTCGCGCAATTCGATTTTGTCCTTGCCGAAACCGACAGCCATTTCAGCGATTGAACCGATTCGCACATTTAGCAATTCAAGATGACCAGGATCTTGTTTCATTTCGTAGCGCGCGACCAGCTCGTCGCAGATAAGCACGTCAATCTCGCCGCTCTTCAAAGCCGCAACCACCTCATTGAACTTCATGTAAGTTTTGTATTCCTTGAGAGAGTTTTTGAGATTTGCGTTTTGATTAATGTAAGAATCGGAAGTGGAGCCGGCTTGCGTGCCGACGATTTTTCCTGCTAAGTCTTCTTCCGCGTGAATGCCTTGGTCGTCGCCTTGCCTAACCAAAAGAATTTGGCGGTCGTCCATGTAGGGTCTGGTGAAAATCATGTACTCTTTGCGCTCCTCGGTTATGTCCAAACCGTTCCAAATCATATCGACGTTTCCGGATACTATCTCCTCTTCTTTGTTGTCCCAGCTGATAGGTTTGAATTCTATTTCGACGCCCATACGCTCCGCCGCTTCTCTGGCTAGGTCAATGTCAAAACCGACAAGTTCGTTGCGTTCGTCATGAAAACATATCGGCGCGAATTCATCATCAATCCCGATAACGACTTTGTCAACTCCACCGAAACTGCCGCACCCCGTTAAAGCAGAAATAATCAGCAGGAGCGGCAAAAGTATTCTCTTCATGCTGAAAAACACCCTCCTTTTAAAATTATCCGTTAAAGCAGAAATAATCAGCACAGCGGCAAAATATTTTTTACCGCCGCGATTTGATTAAGTCAGCACCAAACCATTGCTCAGAAATTTTCCGCGCCGTGCCATCTTTAATCATCTCGTAAAAAATTTTTTGAATCCTATCGTGCAACTCAACTCTATCCTTGCTAAAACCAATACCAAATTCCATGAAAGGTCCCACCGTCACTTCAAAAATTCTGAACGTATCGGGGTGTCTTGTCATCTCGTAACGCGCCGCAATTTCGTCGACAATCAGAACTTCAAATTCGCCCCTCTTCAAAGCCGCGAATCCCTCTTTGAAATTGGGATAAGTCTTGAACGCCGCAAAACTTTTCTTAAGGTCTTCGTTGTCGTTTACGTAATGCTCCGAAGTCGTGCCGGCTTGCGTGCCGACGATTTTTCCCTCCAAGTCGTATTCGGAGAGAATGCTCAAATCGCTGTCCTTCTTGACAACAAGAACTTGGCGATTGTCCATGTAGGGCTTGCTAAAAACCATGTACTCCTTGTTTTTGTCCGTGATGTCGCAGCCGCTCCAAATCATATCAACATTGCCGGAGAGAATTTCCTCGCGTTTGTTGTCCCAGTTAATGGGCTTGAATTCAAATTTCACTCCCAGGCGGCTGGCGACTTCTTTAGCCATGTCAATATCAAAGCCGACAAGTTCACCGTTCGCGTCGCGGAAACTCATCGGCGCGAAGTCTTCATCAATCCCGACGGCAATTTTCCCGTTGTACCGCGAGCTTTTACCGTCTTCGGATTTTTCCTCGCCGCCGCAACCCGTCACGATAAAAATCATCAGCAGGAACGGTAGAAAAAATTTTTTCACGCTGCAAACCTCCTAGGCTTTGAAATCACCGCGACTTAATTAAATCGGCTTTGAACCATTTCTCGGAGATTTTACGTGCCGTGCCGTCGCCAATCATTTCGTTGAAAACTTTTTGAACTCTGTCGCGCAACTCAACATCATTCTTGCGAAAACCTATCCCCAACTCCGTGACCGGACCGATTGTTATATCAACTACGTCAAATTTTTTCGGAATCTTGCTAATTTCATAACGTCCGGGCAATTCGTCAATAATCAGCACGTCGATACTCCCCATTTCCAAATTCTCGAACGCCTGCTTGAAGTTGCCATAAGTCCTAAACTCTACGAAACTATTCTTAAGTTCAGGATTAGCTTCAATGTAAGTTTCAGAATTGGAGCCGGCTTGCGTGCCGACGATTTTGCCGCCCAAGTCGTATTCGGAATAAAAATGTAAATCGCTGTCCACGCTGACAACAAGAATTTGGCGATTGTCCATGTAGGGCTTGCTGTAGAGAATGCGCTCCTTGCGTTCGGGCGTGATGTCCAGCCCGTTCCAAATAATATCTATGTTGCCCGACTCCAGCTCGTCCTCCTTGTTGCTCCAACCTATCGGCTTGAATTCAAACTTCACGCCCATGCGCCTGGCGGCCTCTTTTGCCATGTCAACGTCAAAGCCGACAAGTTCGCCGTTTTCGTCGCGGAAACCAAACGGCGCGTAGGCATCGTCAAGCCCGACTACAAGTGTCCGCTCGTATTTTGTGCTGTTGACATTTTTTGAATTGTTTTCACCTCCACAGCCCGCCAGAATAAAAATCATCAGCATAAGCGGTAAAAAAAACTTGCTCACGTTCAAACCTCCTTTGTTGCGTAAAAGTTGGTTAAATCTTTTGCATTATATTTTCCAAATGGCGGCTTGTCAAAAATTTTTGTCGACGCGAAAAAATTTTTCTGTTATAATACGCAAAAGTTATATTTCCTGTAAGAGGTGAGAGCATGAAAAAATTTTTAAGGAGATTATCGCGGACGCAATTCTTGCTGATATTTTTTATTCCGTTCGGCGTGTGGGGCTTTTGCTACAACGGCTGGCTCGGTTTAATTACCTCGATTGTCGGCTACAGCTTGGGCTGTTGGCTCTGCCAAAATTGGAGCCGCATCAAAAATTATCCGTGGAAAAAATTTTTCCGCCAACACGTCAAGGCGATTGTCCGCTTAGTAATTTTGGTGCCTGTCGTGGCGGCGGGCTGCTACTACTACGGCTGGCGCGGTTTAATCGCTTCAATCGCGGGCTTGCTTGTCGGAGAAATTATTTGTCGGCGATTTATCAAATGAAAAATTTTCCCCTGCACTCGCGGGGGATTTTTTTGCGCCAAAAAATTTTCTGAAAAATTTTCCGCAAGTGGTTGACCAAACTTCAAATGTGATATAAACTTTTACATAAAAATTTCAGGAGAATTTTAACGAAGGTGAGCGTTATGGAAAAAGCTACGGTCGTTGTAATTGGCGGCGGAGCTACCGGTCTTGGAATCCTGCGCGATTTATCTATGCGCGGCGTCAAGGCTCTGCTCGTCGAGAAAAATGACTTGGTCAACGGCGCAAGCTCGCGCTACCATGGACTTTTACACAGCGGAGGACGCTACGCCGTCAAAGACCAGGAAGCGGCGCGCGAATGCATTATCGAAAATCAAATCATGCGCAAAATCGGCAAGTCCTGCGTCGAACCGTGCGGCGGCATGTTCACGCGGCTGGACATCGACGACGAGGCTTACGAGGAGCTTTGGGTTAAAGGTTGCAAGGACAGCGGCATTGAGGCGACGCCGATAACTTTGGACGAAGCTTTTAAACTGGAGCCGCGACTTTCCCGCAAGCACGTCAAGAGCGCGTATCTTGTCCCTGACGCGGCGGTTGACGGCTTTCGCATGGCTTGGCAACTTGTCGACTCCTCCAAACGTTACGGTGGGCAAGTCAAAACTTACACGGAAGTTATCGGCTTCGACACGGTGAACGGAGAACTGCGCGGCGTAAAAGTTCGCGACCAATTCACCGGCGAAGAATACGAAATCGGCTGTGATATTGCGGTTAATGCGGCGGGCGGCTGGGCTGGTTTCGTTGGCAAATTGGCGGGCGTCGAAATCGGCGTTCAACCCGACAAAGGAACTTTAATTGCCTTTAATCAGCGCATTGTTAATCACGTCGTCAATCGGTTGCACAAGTCCTCCGACGGCGATATTTTTGTTCCGCACGGCTCGATTACAATTTTGGGCACGTCGTCGATGAGCGTCCCGAATCCCGAAGATACTTCCACGAGCCGCGCAGAAGTTGAAAGCCTCCTTAAAATCGGCGAACAAACTTTTGAGGACTTGCGCGACTTTAGAATTTTGCGCACCTTCGCCGGCTCCAGACCTCTTTACATTCCGCCGGGCGGCGCAGTCGGACGCAGTGCCTCTCGCGGCTTTGCAATCGTCGACCACGATAACGACGGCTTGAAAGGTTTCTTCACGATTGTCGGCGGCAAGTTCACGACCTATCGATTGATGGCTGAAAAAATGTGCAATCAAATCTGCGCCAAACTCGGCAACGACACGCCCTGCCGCACTGCTGAGGAGCCGCTCGTCGAAGAAGTTTCGCAGGAGGACAAAGACCGCGCCAAAAAATTTTTCCCGTCTTACGGCGTCAACTTGGCGGCAACTCGTTTAGGCGTCGACAGATTTAAAAAAGTCGTCGAACGTTTGGAGAGTGACCCCGAAAGTCGCGAACTTGTCTGCGAATGCGAAAACGTCACGCGCGCCGAAGCTGAAGAAATTTGCAAGGACGACACCAGCTTTATCGTCAACGACGTGCGGCGGCGGACAAGAATCGGCATGGGCACTTGTCAAGGAAATTTCTGCGCGTTGAGAGCGGCGGCGGTCTTTTCGGAAATGGGCGTTGAGCCGACGGCGAAGGATTCACTTGCGCGACTGCGCGAATTTTTACAGGGACGTTGGAAGGGAATTCGCCCCGTGCTACTCGGCAGGACGTTGCGCGAAACGGAAATGACACGCGCGATTTACGAACTTTCCATGAACGTCAAAGGAGGTGCGCCGCAATGAAACCTTTCGACGTGATTGTTATCGGCGGCGGGCTTGCCGGATTAATGGCGGCGGCTGTCGCGGCTGACAATGGTCAACGTGTCGCGCTGTTGACTTACGGCTCCGGCTCGTTGCCACTGGCGAGCGGCGCGATTGATTTTCTCAACGCCAAAGCTCCCGACGTTGCGATTAAAAATCTCCCCGCGCATCACCCCTATAAAAAAATCGGCTTAAAAGCTTGCGACGCGGCGGCTAAATTTTTCGTCGACATCGCTGCCAAAGCCGACCTTCCCTACAACGGCAGATTATCCGCGCAAATTCCAATCGTCACGGCGGTTGGCACGCTGAAATATTCCGCGCTTGTCCCTGAATCTATGGACGCTTCAAATCTTGTCAACAAGAAAAAAATTTTTGTCGTCGAGATTAAAGGCTTGAAAGATTTTTACGCGGCGATGATTGTCGACAATCTCAAAAAAATTTTCCCCGACAAAACTTTTGAAGTCGCCAAGCTTGACTTGAATCTTTTGGGCGGGCGCGATATAACTTGCATGGACGCCGCGCAGATTATCAGCGTCAACGAACAAATTCTCGCTGACGGGCTGAAAACTTTGGACGTCGGCGACGATGACGCGATAATTATTCCGCCGATTTTCGGGCTAGAGGGAAATTCTTCCCGCGCCGCAATTAAATCGCAACTCCGCGCAGAAATTTTGGAGACGACTTGCTTGCCGCCTTCGCCGACAGGTATCAGACTTCAACGCGCCTTTATAAAATATCTGCAGAGTTCGGGCGTCAGGATTTTTGAAAATTCTAAGGTCGTGCGCGGTGTCGTTGACGGCAAAAAAGTTACGGGCGTCGTCGTCGAAAATTCCGTTCGCGAAAAAGTTTTCCCTGCCCGAAAAGTTATCCTGGCGACGGGCGGCTTTTACAGCGGCGGAATCACAATGCGCGACTTCGACCAACCCCGCGAGCCGATTTTTGACTTGCCGGTTTTCTTCCCGACGGGCGCGGAGAATTGGAGCAACGAGCAACTTTTCAGCGACGAGCCGCAAGGTTTTTCTATGACGGGAATTTTCACGGACGAGAGCTTGAGACCGATTGACGAGAGCGGAGAAATTTTATTCGAGAACTTGCACGTAGTCGGCGCGAATCTCGGCGGCAGCGATTTTGTTTTTGAGCGGTCAGCGGGCGGCGTGGCAATTTCTTCTGCTTACAAGGGGGCGACATCATGAGCGACAAAACTCAAGCGATTTTCACGGGCGACCGTTGCCTCTCGTGCACGTCCTGCATGGCGAATTGTCCCGTCATGGCGGCGATTAAAGATTATCGCGGACCAAAACTCGTTGGACCTGCGCATGGTCGAATGCACTTTTCTCAGGAAGACATCGAGGCGACTTTGGAATTTTGCTCCAACTGCAAGAGCTGCGACAGGGCGTGTCCTTCGGGCGTGGCGGTCTCGACGCTAAACATGTTGCAACGCGCCGAATATTACAAAACTCATCCGCACACGCAAGCCGAAGATATGATTGCTCACGGCGAGCGGGCGGGCAAAATGGTTCGCATGATGCCGTTCGGCGCGACGTTCGCAAATATCGGAATGGAATTCGGAAAAACTTTGGGCATTTTCAGCAAGCTAGGACTCGCCGGCGAACGCGACATGCCCGCCTATGCGTCGACGCCGTTTAAAGATTTGTACAGCCGAATCAAACAGACTGCGGGCGGTAAAAAAATTGTCATGTTCACGGGCTGTTTCATCAACGACAACGAGCCGCAGGTCGGCGAGGCTTTTGTCAAAGTCATGAACGCGAACGGCTACGAAGTTTTAATCGACAAGGGCTTTAATTGTTGCGGGTCGCCGCTGGTCGTCACGGGCTATTTGGACGAAGCTAAACAGCACGCAGACAACAACGCCGATAGAATTTTAGAGTGGAAGAAGAAAGGTATTCCCGTCGTGACGCCCTGCACCAGCTGTTCGCTGATGTTGAAGGAAGAATATCACGAACTTTTCGCCGAACACAAATTCCACGAGGCGGCGGAAAATGTTTACGACGCTTTTGAGTTCCTGGAGATTCTTCAAGAGCGCGGCGAGTTCAATGACAACGTGAAACCGATTAGCCAAAAACTTTTGTATCACGTGCCCTGCCATTTGAAGTGCCAAGCTATCGGACTGCCCGCCGCGAATATTTTGGAAGAGTTCGGCGCGAATGTTCAGACGGCTGACGCGGGCTGTTGCGGCATTTCCGGCAACTACGGCTTCCGCAAAGATAAATACGATATTTCCATGAAGATTGGCGCGAAACTTTTCGAGCGTGTCAAGCGCAAAGATTTCGACAAAGTTATCAGCGACTGCGGGACTTGTCGAATGCAGATTCATCACGGCTCAGGTATCAAGCCCTGCCACCCAATTGAAATTTTGGCGGCGGCTTATCAATAAATTTCGGGAGGTGAAAATTTTTTCCGAGGTTTGTTTAAAAATTTTGGGAGGGATTTTTGAATGGCAAAAAATTATGTAATGGCACTCGACGCGGGCACAACCAGCAATCGCGCTATCATCTTCGACAAAAATTCTAAAATCATCGGCGTGGCGCAAAGAGAATTCACGCAGCATTTCCCGAAACCCGGCTGGGTCGAACACGACGCGGACGAGATTTGGAGCACGATGGTCGCCGTCATGAAAGAGGCTCTCGAACATTCGGGGCTGGCGGCAAGTGACATTGCGGCTATCGGCATAACCAATCAGCGCGAGACGACAGTTATCTGGGACAAGAAAACCGGTCGCCCAATTTACAACGCTATCGTTTGGCAGTCAAGACAGACCGCGCCCATTGCCGAGGCTCTCAAGGCTGAACACGCCGCCGAGTTCCAAGACAAGACTGGCTTGCAAATCGACGCATATTTCTCCGGCACGAAAATTAAATGGCTCCTCGACAACGTGGAAGGTGCTCGCGAAAAAGCTGAGGCGGGCGAACTTCTTTTTGGCACAATCGACACGTGGCTGATTTGGAAACTCACCGGCGGCAAAGTTCACGTCACGGATTACTCCAACGCTTCGCGCACGATGATTTACAACATCAACACGCTTGAATGGGACGACCAACTTTTGAAGTATCTCGACATTCCCAAGGCGATTCTCCCCGAAGTCAAGCCGTCGTCTTATGTTTACGGCGAGACAACTCCGCTGATTATCGGCGCGGCAATTCCCGTAAGCGGCGCGGCGGGCGACCAACAATCCGCGCTCTTCGGACAAAACTGCTTTGAACCTGGCATGGCGAAGAACACTTACGGCACGGGCTGCTTCATGCTGATGAACACCGGCACGGAAATTCACAAGTCCAAAAACGGATTGGTCACGACGATTGCTTGGGGTCTCGACGGCAAAGTTGAGTACGCGCTGGAAGGTTCAATCTTCGTGGCTGGCTCGGCGATTCAGTGGTTGCGCGACGGCGTTCGCATGGTCGACAGTGCGCCCGATTCCGAATGGGTCGCCAAAAAAGTTAAGGATACCGGCGGCGTGTATTTCGTTCCGGCGTTCGTAGGACTTGGTGCGCCTTATTGGGACATGAACGCCCGCGGCATGATTATCGGTTTGACACGCGGCACGACAAAGGCTCACATTGTCCGCGCAACGCTCGACTCGCTCGCTTATCAAACCCGCGACGTTCTGGAGGCAATGGAGGCTGACAGCGGCGAAAAACTTTCCGCGCTCAAAGTCGACGGCGGAGCTTCCGCAAATAATTTGATGATGCAATTCCAAGCTGACTTGCTCGGCGTGCCCGTTGACCGTCCGCAAATCGTCGAAACGACTGCTCTCGGCGCGGCGTATCTGGCTGGCTTGGCTGTCGGCGTTTGGAAGAATAAAGACGAACTTAAATCTGCTTGGCAACTCGAAACGCGCTTTGAACCCGAAATGAAACGCTACGAAGCGGATAATCTCTACAAGGGCTGGCGCAAAGCCGTCAAGCACGCGATGAATTGGCTCGCTGAAGATTAAGGTTCGCGGCTTAAAAACTTTTTAGGGACGGGAATTCGCCTTCCGTCCCTTTGAGGAGGTATTATTCATGGATAATTTATTTGGCGAATTTATGGGCACGATGGTGCTTATCGTTTTCGGTGCCGGCGTCTGTGCGAACATGACGTTGACGAAATCCAAAGGTCAGGGCGCGGGCTGGATTTGTATAGCGTTCGGCTGGGGATTTGCAGTTACGCTCGGAGTCTTCACTGCCACGACGCTCGGAGCTCCTCAAGGCGATTTAAATCCTGCTGTCACGCTTGCAAAAACTATGGTCGGCATTTACACGCCCGCACAATTTTTAGCGACGTCCGCCGCTCAATTAGTCGGCGCAATTCTCGGCGCGGCTATCGTCTGGTTAGCATATCTTCCGCATTGGGCAGAGACTCCTGACCCCGCCGCTAAGCTCGGCGTCTTCGCAACGGGTCCGGCAATTCGCAGCCCAATCGCAAACTTTTTAACTGAGGCTATCGCGACGTTCTTCCTGATGTTCGTTATCTGGATGATTTTCGGTAAACCTGTCGGCGCACTTCCTCCGGGAGTTGGTCCTTACTTAGTCGGCATTCTGATTGTAGCTTTGGGCTTGTCGCTCGGCGGTCCCACGGGTTATGCGATGAATCCCGCCCGTGACCTCGGTCCGCGCATTGCTCATGCTATCCTGCCCATTGCCGGCAAGGGCGGATCCGATTGGGGCTATGCTTGGGTGCCGATTGCAGGTCCTTTCGTCGGCGCAGCTGTGGCTTACATTGTCGCTTCTGTCGGCGGTGCAATCTGAAATATTTTTCTTGGCAAAAAAAGAAGTCGGGAGTCTTTAAAGGCT
>JAFPVP010000155.1 GCA_017412925.1 Selenomonadaceae bacterium | reverse complement strand
CCAAACTTCATTAAGGTTCGGGAAGTTCAAACTTTTTATCGTATTTGAAGTTGTGCCCGCCGTGCGTGGGCGGTTCTTCAGCTTTATTTTTTTGTCGCGTTCCGCCGCTAAATCTTCCGCCAAAAGCCAGCCTGCCGACTCCAACATAGCCACGGAGACCGACGGCGCGACTAGCCGCCCGATAAACGGCAAAACTTCGTTAAGGTTCGGGAAGTTCAAACTTTTTATCGTATTTGAAGTTGTGCCCGCCGTGCGTGGGCGGTTCTTCAACTTTATTTTTTTTGTCACGTTCCGCCGCTAAATCTTCCGCTAAAAGCCAGCCCGCCGACTCCAACATAGCCACGGAGACCGACGGCGCGACCAGCTGTCCGATAAACGGCAAGATTTTTGAAATTTCCTTCGTGATGACGCGGAGCGGCTGTTTTTTTATCGTTGCGATAATCGCGCTGGTTGCCATGTTTTTTGCGACTGATTCGGTTATCGAGCCGCCGAACACCGACGCCAAAGCCATTGCCATCGTCGTCATCGTCACGGTATCCACTGCGATTCCTACGCCCGGCACTGGCACCAAATTTCCTGCCGCCGCTGCAGCCGCGTGCCCATGAATTATTTTTTTACATTTGCTCAATTCCTCTTCCGTCATTGGCAAAGTTATCGCCCCCTCAAAAGAATCTCTTTAACAAAACGCCGACTCGACCTTTTTTAGTCTGCCCGCGAATTTCGGCAACTTCCAAACGCCCGCGCCCGCGCATACTCAACACATCGCCTTCTTTGACCGACTGCGACGCATTCTTGACGGTCTGCCAGTTCAGCTTAATTTTTTCAGCTAAAATTTCCTGTGCCGCCTTGCTACGCGACATGCCAAAGCCCGCCGCTGCTATCGAATCAGCCCGCAACGACGCAACTGTTGCTCGAATTTCCTTCGTGCGCTCTTCTTTGGCAGAAATATTTTCCAGTTCGTCAAGCGAAGTTTCAACCGTCGTCCCGCCGATTTGCGTCAAGTTCGCCGTGAAATAATCGCTCATCTTTTTATCGACGAGAATCCGTGCGCAATCTTTGGTCGCGATAATGTCGCCGATATATTCGCGGTCGACGCCCAAACTTAAAATCGAGCCCAAAACATCGCGGTGACCGAGCCTGGCAAATTCGCCGTTCCACTCCGCCTTGATGACCGCAATTTCAAAGTTGGGCGTGCCTTGAAATTCTTCATGACAAAAAGCGGCGCGTTGACGTTCAGCCCCGCGATAGCCGCCGTAAAAGTCGACGTTGAGCTCGCCGAGGCTGTTGGCAATGACGCCCGCCATTTCCTGTTCAAACGGCGACAAAAAACCCGTCAGCTTGCACTTGCGATTTTTAATCGTCTGCGCGGCAAAATCGACGAGCTTAACGACAGTAGCCTCGCCCTCCGTGCCCTTGTAGTAACGAATAATTTTTTCCCGTGCGTCCTGCAATTTATTTCTCCTTACATTTTGCGAGTAAGCCAAGAGAAATCTCTTTCCTGCTTGGGCTCTTCCTTGTTGGCTATGACCATGACGCTTTTGGGCGTGCAGACGAAAACGTCTTTGTTGACCATTTGAACATCGCCGTCGATAGCGTAGGTCGTGCCCAGCGCGAAGTCGATAATGCGCCGCGCGTGTTCGGGGTTCGTGTCCTCCAAGTTGATTATGACGGGCACATCTTCGCGCAGACAATCGGCGATAACTTTTGCGTCGTCGTCGAAATTTTTTGGTCTCACCGTCGTTATTTTAGATTTTACCATAGGTTTGGCAGTGTTGTTATTACTCATCAAATTATCCCTCGCCGATATTGCCGAATTGAAGTCAACTACTTTACGCTCAGATAAGGGCGGCGGTTGAATTGGCGATTCCTTTTGCTCTGGCTCTGCGTTCGGCAATTCTTCCTTTGTACTCATCTCAACTTCCTTCTTCCCATCTTTTTCCGACAGTCCGAGAGTTCGGCTCACCCTGTCTATTATTTCCATTCACTCAAACTCCTCTCGTGAAAAATTTCTATCAGTAAAGCCTTTCGCCGAAAATAGCCGTGCCGACGCGAACGACGTTTGCGCCTTCCTCGACGGCGATTTTATAATCGTGCGTCATGCCCATTGATAAATAGTCGAAGCCCTCGCGCGAAGTTTTCAGCTCGTCGAAGAGCTTGCGCATTTGCTTGAACAGCGGACGACATTTTTCAACCTCCGCGAAATTCGGCGCAATCATCATCAGCCCGCGCAGTCGCAAATTTTCTGCCGCGTCGACGAATTTTATCAGCCCGTCCAAATCCTCAAGCAACACGCCCGATTTTTGAACCTCGCGCGCCAAATTTACTTGGATTAATATTTCTTGGACTTTGCCGTTTGCCGCCGCCGCCTTGTCGAGTGCCGCCGCTAAATGTTCGCTGTCCACCGATTGAATCAAATCGAAGAGCTTAACGGCTTGCTTGACTTTATTTGTCTGCAGGTGCCCGATTAAATGCCGTATAACTGCGCGGTCGAGTGTCTTGAATTTCTCCGCCGCCTCCTGAATTCGATTTTCGCCGATGTCAGTCGCGCCCGCGTCGATTGCCTCGCGCATTGTCTCCACGCCGTGATTTTTCGTGACCGCCACAAGTTTTATCGCCCCGCCGAGTTCGCGCCTTATCGAACGAAAATTTTCTGCCACGCTCAAACGTCATTCACCTCCGACGTAAAAATTTTTCACGCGCATATATTAAACTACTTGCCTTTTCGCGTCAATGAAAACAGATTGAATATTTTTCCGAACGCCAATCTTGGAAATAAAAAAATCCCCGCTTGTATTCGGCGGGGAAAAATTTTAATTCGTCGGCTCGTCGCCCATGAAAAGCCCGTTGATTATAATCCACCAAGCGACGGTTCGCATTGCCGAAATAATTTCAATGGCGTGCGTGCGCTCGTCGGTCAAATTTACGTCGTTCAATTCGTTGCTGGAGACGTGCGGCAACAACTCCATGACATCAGAATTAATTTGCCCGGCGACCTTCGACGTGACGAAAGCCGCGTTGTTGAAGCCGACGCCGTCGCTGTTGAAAAGACTTGGCGCGATTGAATAGTAAGCAAAATCTTTTGGCGCGATAAGTTCGATAAGCGTCGGGACAATGGAAATGTGATCGCCAACAGCGTCGGGCGGCAAAATTTCTTTGTTAATGCCCGCGCCGTAGAGGACGAACGGCACGCTTTGATGTTCAAAAATCGTCGGGTGCGTTGACGGGTCGCAGCGGACGGCGTGGTCGCCCGTGATTACAAAAATACTTTCGGGGAATTTTCCACTAGCCGCGCGGACAAAATTCGTGATGACCTCGTCCATGTACCAATAATGCCCCAGCTCAATCGCCAGCTGATTCACGTCGTCGACGTTCGGGATTTTTTTCAAAGCTTCGGTGACCGCGTTCACGTCGTAGCCTTCCGCCGCCAAATCCAAATTATACGGCGGGTGATTCGTCGTCGTCATAATCAAATGAACTGTCGGCGGCTCGTCCTCCAAATGCGCAAGTAGCGCGTTGAATAAATTTTCGTCCTTAGTGCCCCATGTCGTCTGCTTTGGCGCGTTGAAGTCGGGGTAACCGTAAAAACTATCGAAGCCCTGCGCGAGCGACATCTTAGCAATCGAATCCCAAGTTGGCATGCCGCCGTACCAGAAATCAACTTTGTAGCCGAGTTCGCGGAACATCGGAGCCATCGCGGTGATATAAAGTTTGTCGTAAGTGCGGCTTTGATAATTAACTTTAATATTCACGTCGGGCAAGCCAGTCACCAGCCCCGTTATCGCCGTGGAAGTGAAATCGCCGTTGGGCATAAAGTTGCGGCTGTAGTAGCACTTGTCCTCCGCGATAAGCGATTTAATTCCCTCCGCGATTAAAAGTTCGTCGTACTTGCCGAGCATTGGCCACTGCATGAAAGTTTCGCCGAGGATTATAAAAATGTGTTTCGGCTTTGGAATTTTTTCGCCGCCAGCTTTGCGTTCGAGATACGGCGCGAGATTTTTTTCTGTCAGCTCGTGATTAACGGCGATAAGTTGCGCGGACTCCAAAATTTTATTTTTGTCGACGCCAAAAATTTCGCCCGCCTCCATGCGCTTAGCCATAGCTCGCGCCCGATAAAGTGCCTGCGCGTCGTCGAGAATGCATTCGTTCAAAAAATCATCGGTCGTGACGCCGGCATTTTCCCAGTTCAAGCCGCTCGCGTAGGTGAAACTGCCGCCGAACCTGACAAACAATCCGAACAAAAAAATTCCAACGACAAGTGCCGCGCTGAAGCCCGCGATTTTTTTCTTGGTGTCCAATGCGGGCAACGGAAAAGTTTTAATCATCAACAGCCGACTCAAAATCGCCGCGCAGAGAATCATCAAAATTATCGCGACGATAAGCCGCCAAGCAATTCCGTACTCTTGAAACATCGTCACGATTATCGACCAAATGTCGTCGTTGAAACCTTCTACAACTTCCATGCCGAACGTAGATTGAAACGCGCGATAGTACGGAAATCTTAGCATAAACAGCAGCGAGAAGACGAACGACGCGCCGATTCCGATTAGCAAGCGGAGCCGCGACTTTAAGCCGCCGATTGTCACGAACACGAACGAGATTAAAGTTACCGCGCCCGCCGTCTTCAAGCTCAAACGCAAGCCCGCAAACATTGCGGAAAAAATTTGCGCCGTTTCCGTTGCCTCGCTGATATAGCTCGACATAAAAAAGATAAACAGCCCGCGATAAATTTCCAGCAAAATCAGCACGAACAAAAATAATCTGGCGTCGCGCTGAATGCCGTCGAAAAATCTGTTTAGGAACTTCAAACGACAAGCTCCTCTCTAGCCCATAGATTTAATTTTTTCCTCGACAAAGCTGACGGGAATTTTTTCAAGGCAAATTTCTTTTTTGGGGCAGGCGCGTTTCCAACAGCCCTTGCAAGGTCTTTCGACTTCGATTGCGTGCTGAAGTTGCCCGAAAGGTCCGTTGCGCTCGACGTTGGTCGGTCCCATTAACATAATCGTCCGCACGCCGAACGCCGCGCCCAAATGTACAGGTCCAGTGTCGCCGCCGATAACCAGTCGCGAACTTCTAATCACGTGCGCCAGCTGTTGAATATTCGTTTGGTTGACGAGATTAATCGGCGGGATTTCCATTTTGGATTCGATTTCCTTGGCGAGCATTTCGTCCAAGTCGCCGCTGCCGATTAGCACGGGCACAACCGCCAGATGATAGAACCAATCGCCCAGCGCGGCAAAATTTTCCGTAGGCCAGCGTTTGTTTGGCCAATTCGCGCCGACCACGAACACGACGTAGGGATTGCCTTCGCGAATGCCGGCGTGCTCCATAATCGCCCGCGCCTTTTCCGATTGTTCGACGGGAATTTGGATCGGAAAGACGACTTCATTGACGCCGCAACCGACCGCCCGCGCCGTGTCCAAGTAGCGTTCGACGATGTGCCCCTCCGCGTTCTCGCCGACGACCGGCTTTGAAATTTTGTCGCTCATCTCGCGCATGTTGCAAATCCCCAGCTTGATGTTCGACTTTGCAAAAAAAGCTATCGCCGCCGACTTGAACAGCCCCTGCAAATCTAAAACCGCGTCGTAGCTCTGCTCCTGAAGTTCATGCTTGAACGGGAAAAATTCCTTCATGAAGCCTTTCAGCGAACGGAAATTTTTTTTGTTGAACAGGATAATTCTGTCGACGCAAGGATTCATCTTGAGCAGTTCTAAACTCGGCGGCTCGACAACCCACGTGACCTTTGCGTTGGGAAAAGTTTCCTTTATGGCGTAGCTGACGGGTAGCGCGTGAATCACGTCGCCCATTGCGCTCAGCTTGACGATTAAAACGTTGTTCAATTCTTCCATATCATTTTTTCTCCGCTAAAATTTTTTCAATAACATTCGTCGTCGACTTGCCCGCAACCAAATTTATAAATTCGACGCAGCAACGTGACGTTGCATCCAGTTAGCGCGATTAGCCGACAAAATTTTTTAGCCAATCGCCGCGCATT
>JAFPVP010000154.1 GCA_017412925.1 Selenomonadaceae bacterium | reverse complement strand
TCTAAAAAACTTCAACAAAAAAATTATCGTGCTCGACGACGACCCAACCGGCGTTCAAACTGTCAACGGCATTTCAGTTTACACGGATTGGACGGAGGAGGCTATCGCGGCGGGTTTTGCCGAAAAAAATTCCATGTTTTTTATCCTGACGAATTCCCGCGCCTTTTCCGAAGCTAAAACCCGCGCCGAACATAAAAAAATCGCCGAACGTGTCTTTGCGGCGGGAAAAAAGTTCGGAAAAGATTTTATGATCGTCAGCCGCTGCGATTCGACCTTGCGCGGTCACTATCCGCTTGAAACTCAAACGCTTTACGAAACTTTGACGGCTCGCGGCAGGGAAATCGACGGAGAAATTTTAATGCCGTTCTTTAAAGAGGGCGGACGCTTCACAATCGGCGATATTCACTACGTGCAGGAGGAAAATTATCTCGTGCCCGCCGCCGAAACCGAATTTGCCCGCGATAAAACTTTCGGATACAAAAATTCCAATCTTGCCGCTTACGTCGAGGAGAAAACTCGCGGCGCGTTCAAAAAAAATTCCGTAACCTGCATTAGCCTTGACGAATTGCGCGGCGGCGATGTCGAAAAAATTTCTGCGCGGCTGGAAAAGGTTCGCGGCTTCAATAAAGTTATCGTAAACGCGGTTGATTATGTCGACGTGGAAATTTTCGCGCTGGCTCTGCTAAAGTCGAGGAAAAATTTTATTTTCAGGACGGCGGCGGCGTTTACGAAAATTATCGGCGGAGTTAGGGATAAAAACTTTTTAACTCGCGCAGAACTCGTCGACGCGGGCAATCACAACGGCGGATTGATTATCGTCGGCTCTCACGTCAAAAAAACTACCGCGCAACTCTCCGAACTGAAAAAAATTCCCTCCGTCGCCTTTATCGAGTTTGATGTTGCCGATTTCGGCGCGATCGATAAAATTATTCGGCAAACAGAGGAAAATCTTTCGCGCGGACAGACGACGGCGATTTATACCAGCCGAAAAGTTCTAGATTTGGGCGATGCGGAAAAAAATCTCGCCGCTTCCGTGAAAATTTCTGACGCTTTAACGAATATTGTTAAAAATTTGAACGTCCAACCGAAATTTTTAATCGCTAAGGGCGGAATTACCTCCAGCGACGTTGGAACTAAAGGTTTGAGCGTTAAAAAAGCCCTCGTGCTCGGTCAAGTGGCGGCTGGCGTCCCTGTTTGGAAAATCGGCGCGGAAAGTAAGTTCCCAGGCATGAGTTACATAATTTTTCCCGGCAATGTCGGCGACGTTGACACCTTAAAACATATCGTCGACATGCTCAGCGCATAAAAAAATCGCTCCCGTCGTTGGGAGCTTTTCTTTTTACGAAAAATTTTAAGCGTCGCGGTCTACGGCAAGCGCAATGTCCATTTTGTGCCCGCCAATTTCCATTTCAACCGCAAAATATCTGCCGTCGCTGATTTTAATCGTGTGCGCCTCGTTAATAACAAGTTCGGGCGTCGTTATGTCGACTTCTACGCCGAGTTTTGTTGAAAAATTCGTCGCGGCACGCGCTGTTAGCACATTCGAGGTCTCGCGAAGAGCACTTTGCGCCATGTCGTTGAATTTGTTGACCGGAACCCCCAACATCATCGTCGAGGCTATGTAGCGCGCCGTGTCCGCCGTCATGTTGTAAACAACTTTGCCGCGCATTTGATTAGTAAAACCAACCGTCAGCGTCACTCCGTCGCTTACTACGTTCCTGTCCTGCAAATAAACTCTGAGCCTTTTCGGCGCGGGGAAGCCCATTTGCGGCATTACGTCCATAAATGCTTCGATTATCGGGTTGACGAGCTTTTCATCCACTTTATCAGTCTCCTTCCGCTTTATTCAACCTTAAAATTCTATGCGCAACCGAATTTTACCTGCCGCGTTGCGAAATTTATTTTTTCGTGTTAAACTTGCCGAAAAAATCTTTTGGAGGTGTGTTTTATGCTGAAAAAGTTTTTTTTGACGCTCGCCGCACTTTTTTTGCTAAATTCAAGCGTCTACGCAGAAAAAATACTCTTTATTCCACACGACGACCGCCCAATTTCCTCCCAACAGCCAGCTGACGTTATAAAACAGCTAAATTACGAAATTATTTCCCCGCCAACCGAATTTTTGACGCAACCTGAACAACTTTGGGCTTGGTTTCACGAAAATGCGCCGATTTGTGACGCCGCTGTCGTTTCTTCCGACGCTTTGCTTTACGGAGGGCTGATTCCGTCCCGTTCTCACCAAATTTCCGCCGATATTTTAAATTCTCGCGTCGAAAACTTTAAAATTCTGCGCAAAAACAATCCAAACTTGAATATGTACCTGTTCGGCTCGCTTATGCGCACGCCAATGTTCGGTACGCCCGGAGATCGCGAAGAACCTGCCTATTACGGGCAATATGGCGCAAATATTTTCCAATATACCCGCCTACTCGACAAAAAAGAGACTTCAAAGCTCTCTAAAGCCGAAATTATTCAATTAAACGACTTAAAAAAGGCTATTCCCGACGAAATTTTGCAAGATTACTTCGCTAGACGTGAAAAAAACCTTTCCGCGACGAAAAAATTGCTAGATTTCACCAGACAAAATATTATCAGCTTTTTTATCATCGGGCGCGACGATAATGCCAATTTATGCCAAACTCACCGCGAAAATCGCCAACTTTTGGCTTATATGAAAGATATTCCTAAAACTAAGGCGCAATCGCACGCCGGAATTGACGAATTCGCTATGCTTTTGCTCGCTCGCGCCGTAAATGACCTAAATTGCTCGATTCCCTTCGTAAATGTCCAATTTAATCGCGGAAAAGGCGCAAAAACTGTCCCGCATTACTCTGACGAACAAATTGGCGATTCAATTCGCGACGAAATTATTATCGCCGGCGGAATGTTCGTTCCTAAGCCTGAACGCGCCGATTTTGTCCTTTTTGTCAATACTGACCCTAAAGGAGAGACTTTTGAACTGCATAATTCCGTTCCGCCGCAAGTTTTAACCAAAAAACAGGAAAAATATTTCGCTAAAAACGCTAAAATGTTCTCCGAAATGGTCGAAAACGCCGTTAATCAGGATTTACCCGTCGGAATTGCCGATATTATCATCGCAAACGGCTCAGATAACTTTTTAATGGAGCAACTTTACGAGAAAAATTTGCTTTTTAAGTTGAAAGCGTACGGCGGCTGGAATACGGCGACAAATTCGAGCGGTTTTGCCGTCGGAACGGGCGTTTTAACTAAAAAAATGAGCCGAAAATCGATTGACAGGCTCCTCGCCGCGCGTTATCTCGACGATTGGGCTTATCAGGCGAACGCACGCACGCAAATCGCCGCTGAACTCGCAAAACTCCCCGACGGCTTGAAAATTTGCTTAAATTATGGCGATCACGAGCAGAAATTTGTTAAATTGGAAAATATTTTCATGCACGAGTTCGCCGTTAAATATTTTCCGCAATGGAATAGTTTTGTCGTGTCAAATCCGTGGAATCGCATGTTTGAATGCAAAATTGACTTCGACCAGTAAAATTGCATTTATTTGCAATTTCTCGTTTGCGCCCGAAATCGCCACGCAAAGCCATGTTTTAAGGCTCAAAAGCCGTTTCGCGGCTTCAAAACGCCGATGTGCGGGCTTTTTTTTGCGCCAGAATGCAAAATTGCATTTAAATGCATTTTTCCAGTTCAGTCTCCAAAATACCCCCAAATTTAGGGCGTTTTTTTTACCCCACGAAAAATCCGCGCCACAACGCCATTTTTTAGACCCGAAAATTGCATTTATTTGCAATTTCTCGTTTGACCCTAAAAACCGCCCCTCCAAGTCAGGTTTCGAGGCTCAAAATCGGGCTTCAAAGCTCAAAATCGGCAAAAAAAATCCGACATAGCGGATTTTCCGTTTTGCGGCTCAAAATCGCACTTCAGAGCAAATTTTTCGCGTAAATCGCCTGTCCGAGGCAAATTCCTCCGTCATTCGGCGGAATCAGCCCGTGTCGAAGGATTTTTAAGCCCGCGCGACGCAATTTTTCCGTCAAAAGCGTTGTCAGCAGCGAATTTTGGAAAACTCCGCCGCTCAACGCTACAATTTTTATTTTTGTCCGCTCACTTAGCTCAAAAATCGTCTGTGAAGTCATTTCTGCAAGTCTTTCGTGGAATAATCGTGCCAAATCGCAAATATTTTCGCCGTTCAAGCGTCTATTTACAATTTCTGCGACAATTTCGTCCGTATTTTTGAATTCTGCGCGGAAATTTTTGCTTGAACGTTCAGCGGCGGCTTGCAAACGCATCGCGGATTCGCCCTCATAGCTTGAAACGCTGCAAATTCCCAAAATCGCCGCGATCGCGTCAAAAATTCGCCCAATACTCGTCGAAACTACGCAATTTATATTTTTTTCCATTAAAAATTTCACGCCGCGCAAATTTTTTTCGTCAGCAAGCTTTAATTCGCGGGCAACGTCGAGATTTATAAAATTTAACGCAATTCTCCAGCCTTCAAGCGCAGATTTATCTCCGCCAGCCTGAATAAACGGTTTAATTGACGCCGCGCGCTCAAAATTTTTCTCGTCGCAAATAAAAAATTCGCCGCCCCAAATAGTTTTGTCAATTCCGTAGCCCATTCCGTCAAAAGCGACGCCAATAACCGCGCCATGATGATTATTTTCCGCTAAACAACTCAAAATATGCGCGTAATGGTGCTGAATTTTAATTAAAGGCGCGTTTAATTCCTTAGAAATTTTTTCTGCGAGCAAAGTCGTTTGATAACGCGGGTGCAAGTCGCAAATTACGATTTCAGGGCGAATTTCAAGCAAATTTTCCATTCTTTCGACCGATTTTTCAAGAATTTCGACGGTTCGCAGGTCGCTAACGTCGCCGATGTATGGCGAAGCGTAAAATAAATCGTTTTTAGCGAGGCAAAAAGTATTTTTTAATTCGCCTCCGATAGCGAGCACGGATTTTTTATTTGAATTGTAAAAAATAGGAAGAGGAGCAAATCCGCGGCTACGACGAATCATTGACGGGCGATTTTCGATAAAATCAGCGACAGAATCGTCAGAACGGAGCAAAATTTGGCGATTATTGCTTAAAATAGCGTCGCAGAAGTCAAAATTTTTAATTGCGTCGTCGTCATCAATCGTAATTGGCACGCCGGACGGATTTCCGCTAGTCATGATTAAAGCGTCTGGAAAATCAGTAATTTCGTCCGGAAAATCGAAAATAAGCAAATGTAAAGGCGTATAAGGAAGTAAAACGCCCAATTTATTGATATTTGGAGCGACATTTTGGGCGATTGAGCCGATTTTTTTATTTAAAAGTACGATAGGCTTCTGCGGAGAATCTAAAAAATCTTTTTCGGAATCAGAAATAAAACATTCGCGTTTAACGGCGGAAATATCTTTAAACATAACGGCAAAAGGCTTAGTTGGGCGCGTTTTTGAACTTCTAAGGCGTTGAATTGCGTTAAAATTGCGTGCATCGCAAGCTAAATGAAAGCCGCCGATACCTTTTATCGCAACAATTCCGCCGTTCGCCAAAATTTTACGGGTAAATTTAATTGCGTCGTGACCGCGAATATTTTTGCCTAAAATATAGAGTTCGCAGCCGCAATCGTTGCAACAAATCGGTTGAGCGTCGAATCTGCGCGAATTTTTATCGAAATATTCGGCTTTGCAAGCGTCGCACATAGGAAAATCGCTCATAGAAGTGCGTTCGCGGTCGTAAGGCATATTTTTCATGATAGTTAAACGCGCTCCGCAAGCAGTACAGTTAATAAACGGGTGCAAATAGCGTCGATTAGTTGGGTCGAAGAGTTCTTTTTTGCAATTTTCGCAAATAGCGATGTCAGGAGAGACAAAAATATCGCCGGATTCGTGCACACTGTCGATAATTTGGAAATTTGAGAAGTTTTTATCAGGAAAATTTGCAATATCGACCTTTAAAATGCTCGAACGCGGCGGATTTTTAGTTTTTAGGGCGTTTAAAAAGTTATTTAAGTTAAAATCGTTGCCTTGAGCGAAAATTTCGACGTAAGAGCCGCGATTAGCGACAGTTCCGACGATTTTATTGTCATCGGCGAGATTTTTAACAAACGGACGGAAGCCGACGCCCTGAACGATACCGAAAACCTTAATATTAAGCAAAATAATCACCTCGCGCCGATTTTAGCAAAAAAAAGCCCGAAATGTCGACGAAATTTTATTAAAATCCTAAGCAAAGGGTTGACTTTTTATTTTTGCAAGTTATCATGTATTCAAAGTAGGACGTTTAGAATAATCTGTTTCACCAAAGTTTTATAGGAGGACAGCAGTATGATTATCGGCGTAGCGAGGGAAATTAAAAATAACGAGAACCGCGTAGGTTTGACGCCTGCGGGTGCTGATTCGCTCGTAAAATCTGGGCATAAAGTCCTTATTGAGGCGAATGCGGGCGTTGGATCCGGCTTTGAAGACGAAAATTATACGTCAGTGGGCGCGGAAATCGTCGCGGACAAAAATAAACTCTTCGACGACGCGGAAATGATTATAAAAGTCAAAGAACCGCTCGAATCCGAATATAATTTGTTTCACGCGGGGCAAATTCTCTTCACGTACCTGCATCTTGCGCCCGAACCTGCGCTTACAAGGGCTTTACTCGACAAAAAAGTCACTGGAATAGCTTATGAGACGGTTGTCGGGCGTGATGGCAGGAGTTTGCCGTTACTTGCGCCGATGAGCGAAATTGCGGGGAGAATGTCGATTCAACTCGGCGCACAGTTCCTTGAAAGCCAATATGGCGGGAGCGGCGTCCTGCTTGGCGGAGTTAGCGGCGTAGCACCGGCTCAAGTCGTCATAATTGGCGGCGGCGTGGTCGGAACTAATGCGGCGAAGATTGCTTTGGGAATGCGTGCGCGTGTTACGATTATTGATTTGTCGATTGAGCGGCTCCGCTACCTTGATGACATCTTCGGCGGCAAAGTTTGCACCGTCATGAGCAACAATTACAACATCGCGCAATGGACTAAGCAAGCAGATTTACTTGTTGGCGCGGTTCTTATCCCTGGCGCGAAGACTCCGCAGCTCGTGACGGAAGAAATGGTTAAAAATATGAAGAAAGGCTCGGTTATCATCGACGTTGCCATTGATCAAGGCGGTTCGATTGCCACTTGCGACCATGTAACCACGCACACCGACCCAATTTTCGTTAAACACGGCGTAATTCACTACAGCGTTGCAAATATCCCCGGCGCGGTCTCCAGAACGTCAACGCTCGCCCTTACAAACGCTACTTTGCCCTACGCCCTCAAAATTGCGGGCAAAGGTTGGAAAGCGGCTTGCCAAGAGGACGCCGGACTTGCCAAAGGTCTCAACGTGATTGACGGAAAACTCACAAACAAGAACGTCGCCGACGCTCTCGGTATAGAATTCGTCGATTATGCAACTTTTCTAGCGTAATTAACGGGGGGCGACACTTCCCTCCGATAAATCCTCGATAATCCCTAAAAAAAGATCAGTAGTTCCGACTTTTGCGTGGAGCTACTGATTTTTTTTGACATGCCGCCCATCGTGTGGTATAAATCATTTAGAAAGGATGATGCGAATGAGAAACGCTGAAGAACACAAAAAATTTTTAGCGCAAGTCGCTGAGCTGGAGAAAAACAGCATCAATTATTTCGACGTGGAAAAAGAATTCTTCCTCATCGATTCCAACAACTTATCCAAAGTTCGTCCGCACCTTTACGGCTATTCGATTCAGGCGAGCGGCATTTACGAGAACGACGACCTTACATCCGAAGCAATCGCAGGCTTGGACGGGCGCGGTTGCTATGTTTATGTTGACGTTAAAGACGGCAAGATAACAATTAAGCAGGATTTGAACGGCTGTTGGGGCATTTATCTTTTCCGCCACGGCGATTATTTCGCGCTGAGTAATTCGTTTTTCCGTCTCCTTGAGTACGTCAAAGATTATTATCCGCTGACCGTGAACAGGGACTATTGTCATCATCTGCTGATTAATGATTTAGTAAGTCACGCATACTTTGAAACTCCTGTCAATGAAATTCAGCTCGTCGACAGAAGCGCAATCCTCCAAATCAATATTGCCAAGAAGAGTTTGGAAATTGAGCTTATTGATTACAAAGAAAACAATATTTTTCCCGATTCAGAAGAAGGTATTGCCGCTTTGGATCGTTGGGTTGAGCTTTGGGGCGATATTTATCGCGGAGTCGCTGAGCACACGAATTTAATCGTAAACGAATTATCAGGCGGCTTTGACAGCCGTATTACTTTCCTTAACGCATTGCATTCGGGCATCGATTTAGACAAAATATGGATTAGTACTTCCACGGCAAAAAATTATGTAGTCTACATTGAGGATTATGAAATTGCATCTAAAATCGTCGAACATTACGGATTGACTTTGAACAAATCTTTTAACACAACAAATTTAAATTACAGTCTAACGGACGTCTTCAAGATTAAACGCTATTCTTTGCAACCTTTTTACAAAGACCCTTGGCTTATCGGTTCATCAAAGGGAATAGCAAGGCGTTATAAATTCACAGGGCAAGGCGGGGAAACAATACGCGGTTATTGGCGCGGAGACCCGAAAAAATTTATAAGAAGCCAGAATAATCGCGCCATACCTTTTTCTTCTGCTTTGTCCGCTGAGCTGTCCCGTTCAATGAAAAATATTCTTGAGTCGGCTTTTCGCATTATCCGCAAGAAATATAAGATTGAGGACGAAAATTCTGTAAAAATTCCGCAATATCTCTATGAGGAAACACGTTGCAGAGTCAATTACGGCAAACCTATACTAAGCGAGTATTTCCGGAATATCATAACGCTTTCGCCCTCACTCGACCCAATAATCCGAACTTTGCAACTCGACACGCCGGAATGCCCCGACCCGTTGCTACTTATGGCACTGATTTTTACTCGTTATGAACCCGATTTATTGAATTTTCCTTTTGAGGGAAAACGTTCAATCGCACCCGAAACTATCGAATACGCCAAGAAAATTAACGAACGCTTCCCACGCACTGCAGAAAAAGGGAAAAAACATGAAAATGGGGGGGGGGTATTTTCATTTATCGCCGCGTGACGCAGAGGCGGAGAAGATACTTTCCTTGGGCAAAAACAACAAAGGTATTCCCGGAAAAATTCTCGAAAATTATTTGAACGCGATGTTTGAATCCAGCCGTACTTATGGATTGTTTACTTCCTACTTTGATGCGGAACTTTATCACTACGCGGCGAATTTCTACGCTAGCAAGAGTTTTGGGCGTTTTAGACGGACGTATTCTGTTTGGGGTATCGCTGAAGTTTTGGAGGACGTGGAAATCAGCAATCGCAACCGTTCGACTAGTGAAAGCAAAAAACATTTCCTAGAAGAGGATTTCTGTCAAATTGACGACGCCACCCAAGTTATCCGCAAATTCAGCCGCTATTTTACAGCTCGTGTCGATATTAAAATGATGACAACGGCGGGCGATTTTCAAATTCTTTCCGTGTCCGACGGTAGAGCTAGTATAGAAAAGCCCGCGTGGTTTAATAAAGGCGGCACCGGTTACGTAATTCAATCCTATGTCGGCAATATGGAATTCATCGCCAAGGCTACGTCGGACGGACAAATCCGATTAGATCTTCGCGGAGTGGACGTTCGCAATCCGGAGGACAAGGCTAAACGCATTCCCTATTGGATTGATTACACTAAGCTGACGATAAATGGCAACGTGTTATTCGATACGGTCACGCCTGCTTGGCACGATGAATCTTACCGCCACGTGATGAACACGAAAGCCGGCGAGGAAATTAAAATACAAGTTGAGTGGCTCCCGCATAGAAGTGACACTTAAATGCCATGCAGATTGAAATTTGGAATGAAACTTTTATCGGCGGTCTTGCCGACTTGAACGAAACAATTCTTAACTCCGATATTGACCGCGTGTTCGACGACAGAATCATATTCAAAGGTCGTCAACGCGCGGCTTATTTTTTTGAACTCGGCGGCGCGATAAATCGGCGTGTACTGATTCATCAAACTGATAAAAATTTTGTCGCCAAAAGTTTCGTGGAGCCAATCGATAATCTTCATGGCGTCGCGTCTGAAGTTCGGCAAGACTAAATGGCGCACGATGACTCCGCGAATCATCTGCCCGCCGTCAAATTTCGCGGCACCGACAAGTTCAAACATTTTTTTGATAGCGGCACTGGCGACGGCAAAATAATTCGGCGCGCTGGAAAAAATTTTAGCTGGCTCCTCGCTGAAATATTTTAAATCGGGCAAAAAAATATCCACGCGCCCGCGCAGAAGTTCAAGCGTTGCAAGATTTTCGTAGGCGTTGGAATTCCAAACTATCGGCAAGCTAAGCCCGCGACTTTTTGCAATGTCAATCGCCGCGCAAATTTTATCGGTGTAGTGCGTTGGCGTGACGAGTTCGATATTAGCCGCGCCGCGCTCCTGTTGTTCGATAAAAATTTCTGCAAGCCGTTCGATTGAAATTTCCGCGCCGAAACCTTCGTGACTGATTGAAAAATTTTGGCAGTAGACACAGCGCAAATTGCAATTCGAGAAAAAAATCGTGCCCGCGCCCCGTTCACCGACGAGACACGGCTCCTCCCACTCGTGCAGGCTGACCAGCGCGACACGCAAATTTTCGCCCGCCTTGCAAAAACCAAATCGATTCACGCGGTCGACACGACATCTGCGCGGACAAAGTTCACACGGTTTCAAAATTCAATGCCCTCCTGCGCGGCGATTCCGCTTTGGAACGGGTGCTTGATTAATTTCATTTCCGTGACGAGGTCGGCGGCGTCAATCAGTTCCGGCAGGGCGTCGCGACCCGTGAAGACCAAATGCATTTGCGGCGGACGAATTTTTATCAGCGAAAAAATTTCTTCCGCGCCGAGCAAGCCGAATTTCACCGCGTAATTTATTTCGTCGAGGATAATTAAATCCCACGCGCCCGATAAAATTTCTTTCTGCGCGATTTCAAGAGCCGCCCGCGCAGATTTTTTTTGTTCGGAAAAATTTTCCGCCGTGATGAAGCCTAATCCCAACTGCCGAACTTCCACGCCAAAAATTTCTAACGCCGTCAGCTCGCCCGAACGTTTCTTGCCCTTGATGAATTGCAGAATTAAAACTTTCAGCCCCGCACCGAACGCTCGAACCGCCAAGCCTAACGCCGCAGTCGTCTTGCCTTTGCCGTCGCCCGTGTGCACGATTATCAATCCGTGTCTCTCCAAAATTTTTTCCTCCCGAAAATTTTTTTCCGCCATGATACACCGCGATTAAAAATAAATAAAGCGGCTTGCACAAATCGCTAAATGAATTTATAATGAAAACAAAAAGGGAAGTGATTACATTGGGCACGGCAAGAGAAAGTTTAAAATCTGCGCGGCGAATAGTGATAAAGGTCGGGACGAGCACGCTGGCGCACGCCGATACGGGCAAGCTGAATTTGTACAGGATAGAACATTTGATTCGAGAGATAGCAGACCTGCACAACGCGGGCAAGGAAATAATTTTCGTGAGTTCGGGCGCGATAGCGGCGGGCATGAACAAACTCGGCATAAAAGTTAAGCCGCAGACAATTCCGGAGAATCAGGCGTTGGCGGCGGTCGGGCAGGGCGTGCTGATGCATATCTACGAAAAATTTTTCGCGGAGTATGGACAAACTATCGGGCAAATTCTTTTGACTAAGGAAAACGCCGCAGACGAACACGCCCGCGAAAATTCCCGCAACTCCTTCCAAGCAATCCTCGCAATGGGCGCAATTCCCGTCGTCAACGAAAATGACGCGGTCGGCGTCGACGAAATCAGAATCGGCGACAACGACAATCTTTCCGCACTCGTCGCCGCGATGATTGACGCCGAAGTTTTGATTATCCTCAGCGACATTGACGGACTTTACGATAAAAATCCCAACGTCGATAAATCTGCGCGGCTGATCGACGAAGTTACGGAGATTAATTCCGAAATTGAACGGATAGCGGGCGGCGCGGGTACAAAGCTCGGTATCGGCGGCATGTTCACCAAAATTCAGGCGGCGAAAATTGCGACGGCAAACGGCGTGACGATGTTAATCATAAACGGCGCGACCAACGGAAATTTGCGGCGGGCTTTAAACGGCGAAGTTATCGGCACAATTTTTCCCGCGCAGATTAGCGGCTAACGAATAAAAATTTTCAGCGGCGAAATTATTCCAAGGAGGTCAGCAAATCATGAACGAAAAATTTTTGGCAGCAATCGCGGGCGGCTTGCTCGCTTTCGGAAAAGTTTTGGAACTGTTCCCAGTGATTGAGGTCTTT
>JAFPVP010000153.1 GCA_017412925.1 Selenomonadaceae bacterium | reverse complement strand
TTATATCGGCGAGCCGACGACTGTTTTGATTAGGAAAAAATTTCTGCGCAACGGCGACCTCTGCTGGAATGCTGACGAACGCGGCTTCTTTAATCTGGTAGACGTGTCGACGTGGTGTCAACTTTTGAGCCAAGGTAATTTATTTTTTATCAACGAAATTTTGAGTTGCTATCGAGAACATGACGAAATTGCTACAACTTGGGCTTATACTCCGCCGCTTGCAGCGATTCAATTAGCAAAACTGACAAAGTCGGCGTGGGAGCGAAAAATTTTCCTTAAAACGGAAAACGATGTCCGCAAATCGATTCTTAGCTGGTTCAAATTCATCGGCTGGCGAGGATTGAAACTTCCGCTCGAAAAAAATTATCACGGCAAAGAAGTTGAGACGTTGGAAAAATATTTTGTGACGATGGCGCAAGCTTTGTCGAACGGCTACAAACTTGAATTGCCGCCCGTGGAATATTCCGAACAGGACGCGATAAAAAAGATTCGTTGAGGAGGACGATTAAAATGCAAGACAACGACGGCAACGTCCGCGAGATGACACGCACAGAAAAAATTTTTTATAAAGGCGTGACGATTGACGCGAACTCTACGGAGGGCAACTCGTCCGAAGAAAATTTTCGCGAGCCGAATTTCCGAACGCACAGGGTTTACGTCAACTACGGCAGTCCGGGCATCTTCACGCGGCTTATCGGTTCCTTTATCAAAGGAGTAATGGGCGGCAACCGCCTAGCGCGACTTGCGGCAATTTTAATCGGCTTGGCGTTCGCCGCGCTGATGATTTTCGTTGCGCTCCCGATTTTCTTTTTTATTTTGGCGGCGGGCATTGTGATTATCGCCCTGCTTAACAACTTCAGGTGATTGGGCGTGGAAAAATTTTTTATAAACGGTTCGACGCTTGAAGTTGAAGTTGCGGAAAGTTTTCTTAAAAGATTTTGCGGGCTGATGTTTCGGCGGCGGCTGAAAAAAAATTCTGGGCTGTTGCTCGCGCCGTGCAATAGCGTTCATATGATGTTCATGCGCTTTTCGATTGACGTGGTTTATCTGGATGAAAACTTTTGCATAAAAAAAATCGTGCGCAACTTGACTCCGTGGCTTGGTTTGAGCGTTTGTTTCGGAGCGTGGGGCGCACTTGAATTGCCCAGCGGCGAAGCTGAACGTTTAAAACTTGTCGTCGGGCAAAAGTTTCAGCGAAATTTAGAACTGTAAAGCAAAAATCCCTCCGATTATCGAAGGGATTTATTATTTTCTGATTTGGTGCCGAAGGCCGGACTCGAACCGGCACGTAGTTGCCTACGGCAGATTTTGAGTCTGCTGCGTCTGCCAATTCCGCCACTTCGGCGCGTGTCGAATATTAGCACGCCTTCAACCGATTGTCAACAAAAATTTTTATGCTTGCTCGACAGCATAGACGCTGATTTTTCTTTGATAGCGACCTTTGCGCTCGAACGCGACCTTGCCTGCGATTTTTGCAAAAAGCGTATCATCTTTGCCGCGCCCGACGTTCAAGCCGGGGTGGAAGTGCGTGCCGCGCTGACGAACTAAAATGCTGCCCGCCGTGACGAGAGTGCCCGCCTGCTCTTTGACGCCCAAACGTTTCGATTCGCTGTCGCGACCGTTGCGCGTGGAGCTGACGCCCTTTTTATGTGCAAAACGCTGTAAATCAAATTGGAAAGTCATTCAGATTCACCTCCGAGAATTTTTTCAGTGACTTTGACGATTTGCGGAACTTGCTTTTCGACTTCCCTCATGCCGATTAAAAAAGTTTGGAAGGCGACTTCGGTCAAGTCGTCGGGCGCGTCATTTAGTTTAACCATCAACCGCCCGTGCGCCGCGTCCCACTCGAAATCGCGCTTAAGATAATCTCTCAAGCAAACGAAAACCGAGCTTGAAATCATTGACGCCGCCGCGCAGTAAATATCGTGACCGTGCTTGCCTTGATTGGAGTGCCCGTCAAGAGAAAAGCCGATAATTTTTCCGTCGCTGTGCTTGTAAATCTCCGCGACAATCATGATTCGATTTTTTCAATCTTGACCTTCGTGAAAGGCTGGCGATGACCTTGACGGCGGCGGTAGTTGGTCTTGTGCTTGTATTTGAAGATGCGAATTTTGGGACCTTTGCCGTTTTTGACGACGGAGCCGGTGACTTTCGCGCCTTCGACGAGCGGACGACCAAATTTAATTTCCTCGCCCTCGCCGACAGCCAACACTTCCTCAAACGTGACGGACGAACCTTCCTCAACGTCAAGCTTCTCAATGATAATCTCGCTGCCCTCGGCGACCTTGTACTGCTTGCCGCCGGTTTTGATAATTGCGTACAAACTTAACACCTCCATGCGGATGAACTCGCCGACTGCGGTACGCTAAGCGTTTTAAAAACCTACGTCGAGCGGCGCAAATAAGATAGCAGAAAAATTTTTCGCTGTCAATTTTGGCGGAAAATTTTTTGGAAAAATGTTTGCGTCGATAATTGACAAAAAAAACAATTATTATAATGCTTAGTGTACTCGAAAATTTTTCTTAAGGCGATGATGGGTTATGGCGAATATTGAAAATCGCAGTGCCAACAAAATGGTTAACAGCACGAGTTACGCCGATTACATTTATAACAATGCCAGTTGCAAAAAAGTTACAATCACTGCGGGCGCGGATAACGACACCGATATCAATTATCGGCGGTTACGGTGCGGATTTCATTGGCGGCAAGTACGCTACAATCAATGCAGGTGCAGGTAACGACAGAATCGCCAACAGTGGTTTCAAATGTTCAATTAATGCGGGCGACGGTAATGACTTTGTTAATAATAATGGAAAAACTCAGGCTACAATCGACACGGGCTCTGGCAACGACACTATTTTAAACGGTCACCTTGGAGCTACAACCGGTGCCTGCGACGCTTTGATTAACATGGGCACTGGTAACGATTCAATTTTGAACTATAGCAGTTATCTCACAATCAAGACTGGTGAAGGTAGCGACTGGATTAAAAACTACGAGGCAACAAAGGTTTCAATCGAGGCAGGCGACGGACGGCTCCGACACCATTTTAGCTTGGGGCTGGGCGGGCGAAAAAAGCTCTATAACAGTCAACGCGGGCAAGGGCAACGATTACATGACTTCCTTTTCTGACGGATCGAAAGTTACACTTGTTGGCGGCGCAGGAAACGACACGTTAAAAAGTTGGAGTGCACGTACTAAACTCGACGGCGGCGACGGCGCAGATTCCCTTTACGCAGGCTCAAGCGCGAGTTATTCGACGGTTCTCGGCGGCGCGGGAAATGATAACTTTATCAATTACGGAAGCTACAACTCAATCCTCGGCGGCGCAGGTAGCGACACTATCGAGAACACGAGCAGTGGAAAATATTCGACCCTAAACGGCGGCGACGGCAACGACGTTTTGAAAGCCGGCGGCGCAAGCTACGA
>JAFPVP010000152.1 GCA_017412925.1 Selenomonadaceae bacterium | reverse complement strand
GTTGGTAGAGCAGGGGACTGAAAATCCCCGTGTCAGTGGTTCGATTCCGCTCTGAGGCACCATTCGATTTTAAAGCGCGAATATAGATTACGCCGGCTTAGCTCAATTGGCAGAGCAGCTGATTTGTAATCAGCAGGTTGTAGGTTCAAGTCCTATAGCCGGCTCCAAGCGGGTGTAGCTCAATGGTAGAGCTCCAGCCTTCCAAGCTGATCACGTGGGTTCGATTCCCATCACCCGCTCCAAAAAAGCCGGGGTGGCGGAACTGGCAGACGCACGGGACTTAAAATCCTGCGAGAGTAAAATCTCGTACCGGTTCGATTCCGGTCCTCGGCACCACCTTTCCAAGGAGTGAGTTTGAATGACGATTTATCTGGTTGCCTATCAAATTGACGAAGATAATTTGGAGAATCAGAACTACGACGATTTCCTTGAAGCTTTGGAAGAATACGACGGTTATTGTCAAATTTTTGATAACTTGTGGTTTGTCTGTTCGGAAGGTTCGGCGGACGACGTGCACGAGGATTTGGTTCAGCATCTTTACGACGGCGACTTTATTCTTATCACGGAAATGGGCGACGATTATCGCGGTTTCCTGCCCGAAAGTGCCGTTGATTGGCTCAATGAAAACATCTGATTGCGTGCGGTAGTGGCGGAATGGCAGACGCGCTAGCTTCAGGCGCTAGTGGGGGCAACCCCGTGGAGGTTCAAGTCCTCTCTGCCGCACCAACAATTAAATATGCGGTCGTGGCGGAATAGGCAGACGCGCTGCTTTGAGGGGGCAGTCCTCGAAAGGGGGTATGAGTTCAAGTCTCATCGACCGCACCATAACACGCGGTTGTGGTGGAATAGGCAGACACGCTGCTTTGAGGGGGCAGTGCTCACAAGGCGTATGAGTTCAAGTCTCATCAACCGCACCAATAAGAAATTTCAGCGCGAGGATTCTTCCCCGCGCTTTTGCGTTATCGGAAGGAGTATCTATCTTGAGCGAAATTTTTTCCGATTCAGCGCGCGGCAATTTCCCTAAAAGTCAAGATGATTTGTCTGCGCGGCTGAAAAGTATCGAACGCTGTATCAACAACGACGAAAATCTTCGAAAGGTCAATGTCGAATTCTGCAAGCGTGCGTTCAGATTGTTGGCGGATTGCGGCTTGATAACCGAGGAGAACGTCCGATTTTTAAGCAGTGCCGAGGCTTGCGCAGAATATGACCCGAAATTGAAATTTCCTTACAATCCAACAGACGGCGTCTTGCGCAAAGTCAAAAATTCCGACGAGATTTATGACGCTAAAGGTTATAGGCGTGCATTTTATAATTGGGTGTCGTTGAAAACTCAAGCCAAGTTCAAAAATGTTTAACCAAAAAAAATTACCCCTGCCAAATTCGACAGGGGCTTTTTTTATTGAATTAGACGTTGAAGCGAAAATAAGTAACGTCGCCGTCCTGCATGATGTAATCTTTGCCCTCCAAACGAACAAGCCCTTTGTCGCGAGCGGCAGTGACGGAGCCAAGCTTAATTAAATCGTCGTAGTTGACAATCTCCGCGCGAATGAAGCCGCGTTCAATGTCGCTGTGAATTTTGCCCGCCGCCTTAACAGCGGGCGTGCCCTTTTTAATCGTCCACGCGCGGCACTCGTCGGCACCGGCTGTTAAGAAAGTCATCAAGCCCAACAAATCGAACGCCGCATGAATCAATCTGTCAAGCCCAGAACTCTCCAAGCCCAAATCCGCTAAAAATTCTTTGGCTTCGTCCGCGTCCAGTTCGGCGATTTCCGATTCGACTTTGGCGCAAATGACAACGACTTGAGCGTCCTCCTGCGCGGCAAGTTCACGAACTTTTTTAACGTAATCATTTTCCGCCGTCAAATCATCTTCGGCGACGTTGGCAATGTAAAGCGTCGGCTTGAGCGTCAACAAATTTGCGTCGCGAATTATAAAAAGTTCGTCGTCGGTCAAGTTCAAACTCCGCGCGGGTTTCGCCTCGTTCAAAGAATTTTTAACGCGATTCAAAATTTCAGATTCAAGCTTTGCCTCTTTGCTGCCCGATTTTAAAAGTTTGGCGACTTTGGCGAGCCGTTTATCCACAACGTCCAAATCGGCAAGACACAGCTCCGTTTGAATCGTATCAATATCGCGCAACGGGTCAATCGTGTCGGCGACGTGCGTGATGTTCTCGTCCTCAAAACAGCGCACAACGTGGGCGATTGCGTCGACCTGGCGAATGTGCTCCAAAAATTTGTTGCCGAGACCTTCGCCCTTCGACGCGCCCTTGACAAGACCCGCAATGTCAACAAAACGAACACTCGCGGGCGTCGTCTTTTTCGAGCTGTAAAGTTTCGTCAAAACTTCAAGGCGATTATCGGGCACGGCGACAACTCCGACGTTCGGTTCAATCGTGCAGAACGGATAATTTGCCGCCTCCGCGCCAGCCTTAGTTATCGCGTTAAAAAGCGTCGACTTGCCGACGTTGGGCAGACCGACAATTCCGACTTCCAAACTGCTCATTAAATTTCCTCCTTACAAGCCGAGCGAATTCCAAATGCTATCAACGCGGGCTTTGACTTCCGCTGACATTTCGATTTCGTCCGGCCATTCGCGAGAGTGACCTTCCTCCGCCCAAGTTTTTGTCGCGTCAATGCCGAGCTTCGCGCCCCACTTTGCATAGGGCGAAGAGTGGTCGAGCACGTCAAGCGGTCCGTGAACAATTTCCAAATCGTGTTCGGCGTCAATGTTGTTAAAGACGCGCCACGCCACCTCGCTCAAATCCTGAACGTTGACATGCGAATCAACGACGATAATCATCTTGACGTTCATCATCTGCCCCAAACCCCACAGCGCGTGCATAACTTTTCGGGCGTGCATGGGGAATTGTTTTTTTATGGAGACGATAACGCAATCGTGGAAGACGCCTTCGAGCGGCATGTTAATATCGATAATTTCGGGCAGAAGCTGTTGCAGGAGCGGCAAAAAAATTCTCTCGGTCGCCTTCGCCATGTAGCAATCTTCCATGGGCGGCTTGCCGACGACGGTCGCAAAATAAATCGGATTTTTTCTGTGCGTGATGCAAGTGACGTGGAAGACGGGATAATCGTCAGCCAGCGAATAATAGCCGGTGTGGTCGCCAAAAGGTCCTTCGCGGCGCAGTTCGTCGGTCGAGACGTAGCCCTCCAAAATAATTTCGGCAGTCGCGGGGACTTCCAAGTCGACGGTCTTGCATTTAGTCAGCTCGACGGATTTTTTCCTTAGGAAGCCGGCGAAAACCATCTCGTCAACATCGCGGGGCAATGGAGCAGTTGCGGCGTAGGTGACGACAGGGTCGGTGCCGATTGCAACTGCCGCCTCGATTTTATTTGAGCCGAGATTTTTTGCGTCACGGAAATTTTCCGCGCCGTTCTTGTGAATATGCCAATGCATGCCGGTTGTCCACGCGTCGTATTTTTGTAAGCGATACATGCCGACGTTGCGCTTGCCGGTCGCGGGATTTTTGGTAAAGACAAGCGGCAACGTTATAAAAGCTCCGCCGTCCTTGGGCCAGCACTTTAGGATAGGAATTTTATCCAGCGACGGATTGACTTCGACGACTTCTTGGCAGGGCGCGTTCTTGACGTATTTTGGAAAATTAATCGCCTTGTGTGCGGTCGACACGATAGAAAAAATATTGGAGCGGTTCTTGAACGACAGATAGGGCAACTTCATAATCTCGCGGATATCGTTTGCGGCGTCGTCCAAATTTTCCACGCCCAGCGCAAGAGCCATGCGCTCATAACTGCCGAATGCGTTCATCAAAACGGGCATGTCATAGCCGCGAACATTTTCAAAGAGCAAAGCGACGTTGCGGCTGTCCTTAAATTTTGAAACGCGGTCAGTTATCTCGGTTATCTCCAGCTCCACGTCGACGGGAATTTTTATCCGCTTGAGCAAATTTTTTTTCTCCAGCGCGTCGATAAATTCGCGCAAATCTTTATAAGCCATTATTTTCCTCCGGTGGTTCGTAATTCATCAAGACAGCCTCGACTATGGAATTCCGATTAATTTCTTTGGCACCAACGTGATAAAAATGTTCTTGCATCTCCGTGCGACAAAATTTCCAAATATCCTCAACGCAAGAATTTATTCGAAATTTATTTTGTAACCATGTAGAAATCATAAAATATTTTCCTGAGTTTTTAAGTGTATCACATAAAGTTCGTTCATCTTCTACACTCCAAGAATTATAATAATCAACATGTCTTCCTATGTAAGGCGGGTCACAATAAATGAATACTTGTTTTGAGTCGTCAATTTGTGCGAGAGTTTCTCGAAAATCTTGACAAAGAAATTTCCAATCGAAACATAGCAGAGATTCCTCAACGTAACGAACTTGATTAACTATTTTAGTCACGTAAGCTTTTGAAAACCGTTGTGATTTATGTCCATAAGGAACATTAAATTTTCCTTCACGATTGAAACGAATCAAACCGTTAAAACATGAGCGATTTAAAAATAGGAAATCCAAAGGTTCATGAAATTTATTAAAACGTTCGCGTACTTCATAATAATAATCGTCGCCACGTTCAGAAAGTATTTTGCCTTGTTCAGTTAGAAAATTTTTAACGATATAAGAAGAAATTTTTTCAAAACGAATGGCGTTGTAAAAAGCAATGAGATGAGGATTGTTGTCTGCAAACAAAGCTCGTTGCGGTCTCAAATTGAATCCCACGACACCTGAACCCATAAACGGTTCTACCCAAAGCAATTCATCAAGAGGCAAAACATTTCGCTCTATAAGTGGCAAAAGTTTTGTTTTTATGCCCTGAATTTTTATTGGCGGTATAAAAATTTTATCCATTAGAGCCACTTCGCTGTTTGGATCTTTTAGGGAAACTCAAATTCAACGGTAAGCCTTTAAAGCTGAGAAATTCTTCAAGGGTTGATAATTTTTTATAGCCACCTTTTTTGTCAGGAACGGTTAATTTCCCAAAATTCACCCAATATTCATCGAAAATTTTTTCGCCAGCCAAAGAGAAAACTCCCTTTCCGGCTATAATATCTCCAATGCATTTTATACTACCGATATTTGCTGTGTTGCCGCTACCTTGATTATCTGCTGCAATTTTCCATTTCTCTTCAGCGAAAAAAATAAAATCTCTCGCTACAGCAGGAATTTTTGCCAGTTGCTCAATAGAAAAACTTTGAATTTCATTTTTGTTAATCTGAGCTTTTCGAGTATAAATTATCCCAATACAAAAGTGAGCAATGTATTCTCCGTAGGGATATTGAACATTCTTTTTGCTCTTCCTATCGGTAAAATATTCGCCATGCGAACCCAAAGTAAATCCGTTGCAGAAGTCAGGATTTCTTTCATCGCGATAAGTTGTTTTCAAGTCAACTGCAAATTTAATCTTTGAATTTTCTTTCGACACAAAAGTTAAATCCGGATACCAATTTTGATGCTCTGCAAGTTCCAAATTAAAATTTATGTTGTCGGCAAAACTTAAAAAGTATGGAAACAGGTGTAATTCCAAAATTTTTGAAACTACTTTGGTGTCGGGCGGAAGAGGATAAATTTTCTTGAAGATATCGATAACGCCGCGCATTGTCCATTCGTCATTTGTCAATACTTTCTCTGGGAGCTTCTCAAAGAAAGTTTTTAATTCTTTTAAAAAATCTTGCTTAGTTAAAATTTTTGTTTGCACAGCTTATAACCTCCGCAAACTTCAAAATGCGTCAATCAAAACGGACATATTGTAGCCGCGAACATTTTCAAAGAGCAGGGCGACGTTGCGGCTGTCCTTAAATTTTGAAACGCGGTCAGTTATCTCGGTTATCTCCAGCTCCGCGTCGACGGGAATTTTTATCCGCTTGAGCAAATTTTTTTTCTCCAGCGCGTCGATAAATTCGCGCAAATCTTTATAAGCCAAGGCGTCATCTCCTTTAAATTTTTAGGCAATGTAATTACTTTCGGGGCGCAAAAGATTTAACGCCATGCCCGGCAGTTGATTTGCCTGCGCGAGTATGAACTGCGCCGATTGCGTCAAAAGATTATATCTGGCAAACTTAGTCATTTCCTTAGCTATATCGGTGTCGCGGATTGAGGAGTCGGCAACTTTAAGGTTTTCGCTCTTAGTCATAATATTTTCGTCGACGTAATTAAGACGATTGATATACGTGCCCAGCGTCGCCTGTTCGTCGAGTGCATAATCCAGCGCGCCGTCAATCACCCGTATGGCAACTTGGGCACCTTCGCGCGTGGCAAGGGAGACATCGTCGAGCGTCATGTTGTCGGCTTTGGTCAGCAGTGCCCGATACTCGGCGCGTTTCGTCGAATCGGTAATTGAATTTAACGTGGCAATATCGGCGTCGTTGAAAATTTCGCCTTTCAAGTCTTTGGTCTGGAAACTTTTTATGTAAGTCTCTATGTGTTGCCCCGCCAACGTGCCGTCCTGAATCCACAGCGCAGAAGTTTCGCGTTCTTCCACCGTCAAGGGTTCTGTGTCGGTCTCAATGATTGTGTTCGTGAACTGCATCTGCAGATTGTCCCTTTTGGTGAAGTAAATATCATCGCCGTCGCGTTTCATTCCGAGGTCGTGCTTGTCGATTATAAAACTGCTCTCTGTTTTGTCCATGGAGGCTGCCACGCCATTAAAGATTGCTGTCGGCAATTCGCTTTTGTCGGTTACGTTTTTGACGCCGATAACATATTCGCGCGCCTCTGAATTTAAAGTAGTCGGGCTGGCGTTGTAGGTCGATTGATGTACATTTTTGTTTGCGTCGAAGACAACGTTTATAAATTGGTTGCAACCGCTACAAAGAATTGCGAAACCTTTCCCGTGCAAGGCGTCCGGATAAGAACTGCCCTCTGCAGTCATGGCAGAAAAATCCAACTTGACGGAAAAATTACTTCCGCTAAAACTTTTATCCAGTTCAAAGGTTCCAAAGTTTGTGATTGTCTTGCTTCCGGGATTAGTAATTTCACTTGCGTTTTCGCCCGGTCTGAATGAATCGACGATGTTGGCGGCGTTGGCGGGCGAATGAGAAACGGGTCTGTCGTATCTGCCGTCGAGGAGAATTCGCCCGTTGAACTTTGTGTTGTAGACGACATTGTTAATCGTTTTAAGGTGGTTTTCATATTCCCGTTGAAGTATCTGGCGTTCGTCGTCGGAGTTGGTGTCGTTGGCGGAGTTTATCGCCAAAGTTTTCATGCTGTGCAGAACGTCGACGATATGATTG
>JAFPVP010000151.1 GCA_017412925.1 Selenomonadaceae bacterium | reverse complement strand
TCGCCCGCCTCGATGAACGCCGCGAAGTGGACGACCGCTTCGACCTCGTTATCGGCAAAAATTTTTTTCAGCGCGCTCTTGTCCCGGATGTCGCACTCGTAAAATTTCACGGCGGGATTAATCGCGGCTCTGTGTCCCGTGCTTAGGTTGTCGGCGATTATGACTTCCTCGCTCGCCGCCAAAAGTTGTCTGACTGTGTGCGAACCGATATAGCCCGCGCCACCACAAACTAAGATTGCCATAAAAAATTCCTCCTTACAAATTAAATTTTCTAGCACTTGTTCCCAATTCCTACCGCGAAAAAATTTTTTATAAAAGTCTTGACAACGGGGCATTTGGGGGGGGGGATAATAGACGGGCAAGCTTCGGTTTTAGGAGGATGACATGAAACTTTCCCGCTACAACTTTTTAAGGCAATACGACGACGCAACAATTTTTTTCAACGCAACGACTTGCGCACTTGCTGTAGTCGATGAAAATTTTCTGCGCGTCTTCGACGACGTGAAAAATAATTCCTACGACGAAAAAAATTACGACGCGCAATTAATCGCCGACATGAAAAGTTCGGGTTGCTTGATTGAAGACGACGTTGACGAATTGGAGCGGCTAGAATTTTATCGCAACCTCGCCAAGTATGACGTGACGAATTTTGGCTTGACGATTGCCCCGACGCTCGATTGCAATTTCCGTTGCAAGTATTGTTTTGAGACGCACCCCAAGGGCAAGATGACTTCCGAGACTCAAGCGGCGTTAGTTAAGTTCGTGGAAAGCCGTTTGGAACGCGCGAAGAATTTTTCCGTGACGTGGTACGGCGGCGAACCGCTCCTTGCCAAAGAAATTGTTTACTCGTTGTCTAAAAAGTTTCTGGAGCTGTGCGAAAAATTTTCCGTCGAATACGATGCCTTTATCGTCACGAACGCCAGCTTGCTTGACGACGCGGACGTTGAACTTTTCAAGCGATACAAAATCAACGGCGCACAAATTACAATCGACGGTCCGAAAGAAATTCACGACAGCCGCCGCCGCTCCGTCAGCGGGAAAAGCACCTTCGACAAGCTGATTGACCGCGCGAATCTTCTGCTTAATAACGGCTTGTCGGTCATCGTCCGAATCAATATCGACAAGGAAAATATTGCTCACGTCGACGAATTGCTTGACACGTTAGCCGAACGAATTGATAAGCGCGAGGAGTTAAAAATTGATTTCGGGCAAGTTTCGCCGTTTACAGATATTTGCAAATCGATTGAAGGCGACTGCTACGATCACGAGCAGTTTGCCGACATAATGATCCCGCTGTACGAAAAAGCTTTGGCGCACGGTTTTGAAATGAACAAAATGGCTGTTTATCCTTCGCCGCGTGTGAATTTCTGTTGCGCCGATTATGCAAATTCATTCGTTGTTGATAGTCACGGCGAAATTTATCGCTGTTGGAATCACGTGCAAGATTTGGCGAGCAGTTGTGGCAACGTCAACGATGGTGACGAGATTACGCTTGAAAAAAATTATTTGTCGTGGATACAGTGGAACCCGATTAAGCACCCGAAGTGCCGCGAATGTTTTTGCCTACCGATTTGCATAGGCGGTTGCCCGCACCTTGCGCGAACTTCTGACGACGGGCAACCCGTTTGCGGCACGGTCAAATACAATTTGGAAAAAGTCATTGAATATTATTACGATAACCTGAAAGGAGAACTTGCGGATTGAAAATCAAAGGTAGCGGCTCATTCACGGACGCGACCGGCAGAAACCGCAGGATTCTTGGCGTCGGCGAATTGTCGGACGATGAAAAATTACGCGAGCTGAAAGTTTCCGGCAACATTTCATCTGATAAAATTTTTTGCGACGAAGTCAACATTTTAGGCAAATGCGAGGGCAAATTTATCAGCGCGAAAAATTTCTCCGCGAGCGGCAAAATGGAAATCGATTCGCTAAAAGTCGAACAAACTGTTGATATGAAAGGTAACCCCGAACTCGGTAGCGTCGAAGCAAAAGAAATTATAATCGAGTCGCGTTCGGGGTCAATCGACGAAATCAAATGTCGCAACTTGAAAATTTTCAATCACGTAAGCGAAGCAGATTCAGCGTTTGTCATAAAAATTTTCGGAGAAAAAATTTCTAACTTCGATAATTTTTCCCGCGTCCGCATAAAAAATATCGACGCCGCAAAAATCGAATTGGAAAATTGCGCGGTAGACATCGTTCGTTGCCAAGATGCGTTCATCGGTTCGAACTGTGTGATAAAAAAATTGTTCGTCGCGGGTGAATACAAAGTCGCTGTTGATTCGACGATTGGCGAGACGATTCGCATATAAAAATTTTTGGAGGGATTAAGCGTGAAATTTTTGGTCAAACCGATTATCCTTAAAAAAATTGTCGCAACGTGTTTTTGCGGCAGAGATTGTACCTGTGACGGTCTTTTGTCGTGGAAAGAATAATTTTGGAGGGGTTTACATGAAATTCTTAGTCAATCCCGTTGTTCTTAAAAGAATCGTTGCGCTGTGCCGTTGCGGTAAAGATTGCTTTTGCGACAGTTTTTCTTTATGGCCGCATTGATTTTGTTTTGAAAAAATTTTTCCCGTCGAAGTCGGCGGGATTTTTTCTTGAAAATTTTTCAGCGCGTGTTATAATCGAAAAAAATTTTGGGGAGGCAACCAATATGAAATGGGTTTGCGACATTTGCGGCTACGAATACGACGAAGAACTCGGCGACGTTGACAACGGGATTGAGCCGGGCACGAAGTTCGAAGACTTGCCCGAAGATTTTGTCTGCCCGCTGTGCGGTGTCGGCAAGGACGATTTTTCCAAGGTCGAGTAAAAATTTTAGCGAACGTTTTTATCCTGCCAGCACGGCAGGATTTTTTTTGTGAAAGGCGACACACTGTTAATTCAATCTTTGATAAGTTCTTGTAGCGTCGCGTAAAGGTGTTCGGGGTCGGCGGGCTTCGTCAAGTGCGCGTTCATGCCGGCTTTGAGCGAACGTTGAACGTCCTCGTCGAAGGCGTTGGCAGTCATGGCGATTATCGGGACTTTTTTGGCGTCGGGGTGGTTTAGTGCACGAATCGCGGCGGTCGCCTCCAGTCCGTCCATAACCGGCATACGAATATCCATTAAAACTGCGTCGTAGAATCCGGGCGGCGACGCGGCGAATTTTTCCACGGCGATTTTCCCGTTCTCGGCGTGATCTGAAATCATGCCGCGCATTTCCAGAATCATCATCATAATTTCCGCGTTGACGGGCATATCCTCCGCCATTAAAATTTTGCGCCCTTCCAAATCGACAACTTTTTTTTCGGTGACGGTCTGCCGCTTGCGATTGAAAGCCTGTTGGAATTCGTAAAGAACATTTGTTGAGGCGAGCGGCTTGGACATGAAGGTATCGACGCCCGCTTTGAGTGCCTCCTCCTCGACTTCGTACCAATCGTAAGCAGTCAGCACGATAACCGTCGTATCCGCGCCGAGAATTTCGCGGATTGCGCGGGTGAGTTCAATGCCGTCAATTTCGGGCATTAGCCAATCGACCAAAAGCAAGTTGTAATCTTCGCGGCGGGCGTGGCGCAGTCTGATTAACTCCAAAGCCTCTTTGCCGCCCGCGCAGGTGTCCGACTTTATGCCGACCTCCTCCAGCACGGATTTTGCATGTTCGCGGGCAAGCGGTTCGTCGTCGATAATCAGCACGGAAAAATCTTGCGGGCGCATTTCGCGGGAATCGTCGCTTTCGGAGCGGGCGGAGTCTTTCAGCGGCACGTTCACGGTAAAAGTTGTGCCGACGCCCTTTTCCGAATCGACTTCAATCGTGCCGTTCATCATCTGGATAATATTTTTTGTAATCGCCATGCCAAGCCCCGACCCGCCGTATTTGGAAGTGGTCGTGTCGTCCTCTTGGCTGAACGGTTCAAAAATCCTCGGCAGATATTCTTTGCTCATGCCAATTCCCGTGTCGCGTATCGTGAAGCGGAAATTGCTTTGCCCGTCGAATTGCGCGGTACATTCAATAATCAACGTGACTGTGCCGCCCGTGTCCGTGAACTTGACGGCGTTGCCCAAAATATTTATCAGCACCTGCTCCAGCTTGGTGTCGTCGCCGATATAATATTTGCCGATGTCGCCTTTGATGTCGCATTTGTAAGTTAAGCCTTTGTCGTTGCATTGCGCGTCAATCAGGCTGTTAATCTGATAAACAAACGACGTGAAAGAAAATTCTTCGTTGCGGAAGGACATGCGCCCGCTTTCAATGCGGCTCATATCGAGAATATCGTTGATAATCGACAGCAGATAGCGTGCACTGGTTCCGATTTTTTCCAAATGACTTTTAAGCGTCGGCGTCAAATCTTTTTCGTGCAGGGCAATGTTATCTAGCCCGATAATTGCGTTCATGGGCGTACGAATCTCGTGGCTCATGCGCGACAGGAAGGCGGTTTTAGCAACGTTAGCTTGTTTAGCCTCTGTGAGCGCGGCTTTAAGTCGGGCGTTCTGTTCGATTTGTTTGCGCTGAATTTCGGTCGTGTCGCTCTTGAGCAGAATAAAAAAATCTGCGCGGGCGTCGATGGCGTAGAAATCGAAACGCTTATGAAAAATTTCGCCGCCGATGTTGCAGGCAATGTTGACGACGTAAGGCTCCGCAACCTTAATTTTATCTTTAATCGTGGAAAGGCTGAGCGCGTCGCTCACATGCCGTTTAATCGTGTCGTCGCCCTCCAAGACGGGGAGAACTTGATTCTTCAAATAATCGTCGTAATTTCCTTCGCGGGTTATCGGAAAGATTGAACCTCTGGTAATCAACGCGGCGTCGCCGACAACCACGCTGTATTTGTCGTTGGCAAGGTAGGCAACCATATCGAATTGTCGCGCCAAAATTTTATCGAGCAACGCGCCTTCGACTTTCTCCTTGCCCGCTTCTTGCTCCGAAATAAAAATTATAATCTCGTTGCTTATCGGGTGGCGCGTGAAGACCGCACGATAATTCACGTAGCAATAATGCCCGTCGCGCCGCCGCGAGAAAAGATACATGGAAAATTCCGTTTCGCCGCGCAGAAACCGCGCCTTGATATTTTCCGCGTCGAACGTCTCCAGAAAAGCTTTGCGCTCCTCTTCAATCGGATAGTTCGCCGAACGCAAATTAATCAGCTCGGAATAGGGGCGAATAACTGAATCCGTGCCGAACAAATCCCGCCCTTGAACGTCTTCGACTCTGTTCCTCGTCAAGTTGGCGCGGAACATGGAAAGCGTTCGTTCGTTGGCGCGGTAGAAATTGTCGCCGATTGACATGTAGGTCGTCTGCAGTCGTTGCGCGTAAACTTTCGAGGCGGTCACATCAAAGAACGTGCAATAGACGTAGTGCTCGCCGAAATCGTCGACGAACGTGTAGTTAATACTGCACCAAACAGTTTTGCCCGTCGCGGTTATCTGGCGGATAGTCAAATCCTTTGTGCCCTCCTCGGACACGCGGCGGCGGAGCATTCTCTTAACGGCAAGTCGGTCGTCGGGGTGCGTGAAGGCAATGACTCCGTTTGCGTTTAAAGTTTTGTGCGCCTCCTCGACACTGCACTGCATGAGCTTAGCAAAATTTTTCGACACGAAGACAACTTCAAACCGCGCGTCGGATTTTTCGCGCAGGAGAAGTGCCGCTCCCTCCATTTGCCGAATCGATTTCAAAAAGTGATTCCGCGCAGAATTTTTTTCGTGCTCCGCGATATTTATCAAAACAAATCCGACGTAAGGCGCGGGTAAATCTCCGAACGGCGTCGACAAAAATTTTTTCCGGTCGACAGTTTCGCTGACGAGCTTGCCGATAAAATCATCTTTACCCAAAAGGTGAGCAAACGGCTCATTACCGAAGACAATACGATAATCGCGCGTGGAACCGTCCGCGTTCAAAACGGGCTTGCAGATAAATATGCTGATTGGCAGTTCGTCGTATTTGGTCGTATCAAGCGGCAATGAACTGTTCATAAAAGCTTCCTCGCTCTCAAAAAAATTTTGGCGGTCGAGACTCCTTTGAATCTCGCCGCCATTATAGCAGGTATTTTCCGATTGTGCGAATATTTTTTCCGCGTT
>JAFPVP010000150.1 GCA_017412925.1 Selenomonadaceae bacterium | reverse complement strand
CCGCCGCGAGAGTTTTGGCGGTCGATGATACCAGCATGAATTTAAAAGTTATTAACGGCTTGCTGAAACGAAATTTGATTGTGCCCGACCTTGCCGACAGCGGCGAAAAATGCTTGCAGTTCGCACGGAAATATTTCTACCACATAATTTTTCTTGACCATATGATGCCCGAAATGGACGGCGTGGAAACTTTAAAGCGGCTTAGGGAAATGAATTTGCCCGTTGAGACGAAAGTTGTTGTCCTGACCGCCAACGCCATTTCCGGCGCACGCGAACGCTATCTTGCTAAAGGTTTCGACGATTATCTTTCAAAGCCGATTGATGTAAACGCGCTGGAGGCTATCCTTAAAAAGTTTTTACCGCCCGAAATTATCTTGACTGACGAACAGCTTACTACGTCGCCGCCGCTTAAATTTGAACAGCCCGCGCAGATTGAATCGCCCGCAATCGAAGAAAAAATTTCTCCGTCGATTGATTTTGATATGGGGCTGGCAAATTGCATGGGCGATAAAGATTTTTTCAAGGAAATAGCGGAAGAATTTATCACGAGCGATAAGACTGCCGAGCTTGAAAAACATTTTGCGGCAGAAGACTGGAACGAATACAGAATCACGGCGCACGCGCTTAAAACTACGTCGCAAGTTATCGGGGCGATTGAGCTAAGCGAAAAAGCTAAGGCGCAGGAATTTTCCGCCCGCGACGGGAATATTGACGACGTTAAGAAAAATCACGCCGATTTATTAACAACTTATAAAAAAGTTCGCGAAGAGCTAAAAGCGTGGTTGACGCCCGCACCTAAAATTTATTCGTCGATTGATTTTGATATGGGGCTAGCAAATTGCATGGGCGATAAAGATTTTTTCAGGGAGATTGCGGAAGAATTTATAACGAGCGATAAGACTGCCGAGCTTGAAAAACATTTTGCGGCGGAAGACTGGAACGAATACCGAATTGCGGCGCACGCGCTAAAAAGTACGTCGCAAGTTATCGGGGCGATTGAGTTAAGCGAAAAAGCGAAGGCGCAGGAATTTTCCGCCCGTGACGGGAATATTGACGACGTTAGAAAAAATCACGCTGATTTATTGGCGACTTATAAAAAAGTTCGTGGGGAATTGAACGAGTGGTTAGGGGATTAACAATGGCGAAAATACTAATCGTTGACGACGAAAAAATCATGCTGAAGATTGCGTCGAAAATTTTATCCAAAGAGTACGAGACAATTTGCGCGGATTCGGGCGCGGAGGCAATCGAAATATTTCAGCGCGAAAAGCCCGATTTAATCTTGTCGGATTTACTTATGCCGGAAATTGACGGCTACGAACTGCATAGAATTTTACAGGAAAAAAGTTCTGAGCCGGTGCCTATAATGTTCATGACGGCCGACGAGCGCGAAGAATCAGAAAGCAAAGGCTTTGAAATCGGCGCGTCGGACTACATTCGCAAGCCGCTAAAGGCAGATATTTTACTGCGCCGCGTGAAAAAAATTTTGGAAAACGTCGACAAAATTCAAGACTTAACCGAAGCGGCAACATTAGATTTAATGACGGGGCTACTAAACAAAACCGCCGCACAGAAAGAAATTTCTAAGCTCTGCGCGACAAGTCAAGGCGTTCTAATGTTGCTTGACCTGGACAATTTCAAGCTCGTCAACGATTTATACGGGCACGCAATGGGCGACAAAATTTTAATTCGTTTCGCCGAACTGATTAAGGGTATGATTCGCTCAACCGATTTGGCGGGGCGCATTGGCGGCGACGAATTCATTGCCTTTTGTCAAAACGTTCACGACGAAAAAATCATTTTCAACAAGGCGCGTTTCCTGAATCATCAGCTGATTATCTCGGCGAAAAATTTCATGGGCGAAGATATGAACATTCCGCTTAGCACGTCGATTGGCGCAGTGTTCGTCCCAAACGAGGGCAAAGATTATTCCGCGCTAATGAAAAAAGTTGACAAAGCCCTTTACAAAGTAAAGCATCACGGCAAGCAAGGCTGCGCATTTTTCGGCGAGTCGGATTCAGCAGAGGCGGAGCATAAAAATATTTCGGAAACGCAAATGATATTAGGCGAACGTAATTTAGAGCCTGGCGCGTATTTCGTCGACTTTGAAAAATTCAAAGCCATTTACCAATTCGCGGCGCGACTTCAAACGCCGATAAACTTTTTGGAGCTGACACTTGAGACGAATAACGACGAGGCGCGGGAAGATTTTTTAGAACTGCTGATAAAAAATTTGCGGCGAAGCGATTGCGTCACGCGGTACGGGCGCGACCAATTTTTAATCCTGCTGACTGATACGCCCGCTGAAAATCTTGACTTCGTACGGAAAAAAATCCTAGCGGCGTGGCAAGCTAAAAATCTCGGCGGCGAAATTATTTTCGAGTCCGTCAAAAATTTCTAAACAAAAAATCCCTCCGGTTAGTCGAAGGGATTTTTTATTGTCCGTTCAATTTTTGTCAATTAGATTCAAAAATCTTTCCAAAGCCCAAACCATCCACCGCTGATTCCCATTCAAAGTTTCTTGGCAGTGCGGCAAAAATTCTTTTCGGGTCGGACCTTTCCAATTTTCAAACCACTCGTTGACAGGGCGCGGCATAGGCGTTTTGCGCGGAATTTCTTCGCCGGGATAAAGTTTGCGGAATGCTTCGCGCACAATATATTTCGGCTCTCAGCCGCGAATTTTTTTGTAGGGCGTGTTGGTAAACTCCTAAAATAAAAAAACATAAGCACAAACTTTTGGTAAAATAAAGTTGAAACCTAAACCGAAAGGATATGCTTATGTCAAAATCATTTTATCATAAAATAACCGATGAGCAATGGAAAATTATAGAACCGCACTTGCCGAAACCAAAATCCACAGGACGACCGGGTATAAATCCCCGAACTGCTTTCAATGCAATTTTTTGGATGTTGGATTCAGGAGCAAAATGGCGATATATGCCGAAGGAATTTGGAAATTGGAACAGCATTTATCATATTTTTCGCAAGTGGATCGATTGGGGAGTTTTTGAAAAAATTTTGCAGTCTTTGGTTGAGAACAGCAGAAAATATTTTCTCGTAGAAATTGATTCAACGTTTTGCAAGGTTCATCAACACGCCGCCGGAGCACGCAAAATTTTGGGAAATCAAAATATCGAGGTGTCACGCGGAGGCAAAACAACCAAAATTCACGCTCTTGTAAATGAACATTTTCAACTTGTCGGCATTTCTTTGAGCGGCGGAAATGTTCACGACAGCGAAATGGCGATAAAAGTTTTGAGCAAGGTTACTCTTGAAGGCAAGAAAATTTTGGCGGACAAGGGTTATTGCTCCGAAGAGATACGAAATTTTATTTCTCAAGAAAAAGCTGAAGTTTGTATTCCCGACAAGTCCAATGCCGTCGTCATTCACAATTTTGATAAAGAACTTTATAAATCTCGAAACATTATTGAACGATTTTTTCAACGTATCAAAAACTATCGACACGTTGCCACACGTTACGACAAATTGTCAAATTGTTTTCTGAATTTCATTATTCTCGCTGCCGTAATGATTCAAATTTAGGCTTTGCCAACACGCCCTAGAAATTTTTTTGCGAGTTTCGTCGAAAATCATAAATTTTCACCTCCGCGAGCGATTATAACAGAAAAAAGGCGTTGAAAACAGCGAAATTTACGTTTTCCACGTACATGGAATTTGTATCGCGCCATTATGCGGCTTTTTTAAAGAGTACAAAAATCAGGGGCGTTTTGAGAGCGTATTTTACGTTTTCCACGTACATGGAATTTGTAAAATGGGCAAAAAAAATCCCGCCGAAGCGGGGAAAATTGATTCAAACGTTATCTTGTCGAGGTTTAGGCGTTTCGTAAACGTCTGTGTGCAAAAATTCGCTTTTAACGACTTCGCCGCCGCTATACCAGACGCGATAAATGGACGGTTTCATATCGGAGCCTTCGCGTTCAATGGAAATATCCGCGCCGCCCAAATCGGCTTTAGTTCCGAGAATGTAAACGCTTAAAGTTGAGCCGTAAGCCTCCGCGATTAGATAAACATTGTGCGGAAAATCGTTTCTGAACTTAAAATCAAGGTAACCGTCGGCAACTGTGGCGTCACGACCGGGCGCAACGTAAGTAGATTGATAAAAATGCGGTGTGCGTTCGGTCGGAGTGAGTCCGGCGAGCAAAACGGCGTTATAAAGCGTGGAACTGACCTGACAAACGCCGCCGCCGTAGTCTTCAGCGGGTCTTCCGTTGATAATCACGCCCGCGACCTTGTATCCGTTGCCCCAAGTGCGTTCGCCGACCGTGTCATTAAAAGAAAACGTCCAACTACTTTTCACGAGCTTGTGAGAAATGGCATTTGCGGCAAGCCAAATGTTGTCGCCCCTGTCGCCGGGATAAAAATAAGTG
>JAFPVP010000149.1 GCA_017412925.1 Selenomonadaceae bacterium | reverse complement strand
CCCGCGCTGATAAAAAAAGCCGTCGACGAAAATTTTTCCGCCAATGAAATTACCGAACGCGCCCTGACCGCCGCCATGAACGAACTCGGCGAAGATTTCGGCGCAGGAAAAATTTTTCTCCCGCAAGTTTTGCTCAGCGCGGAGACCATGCGCCTTGCCTTTGACGAACTCAAAAAAAATTTCCCCGCGCAGGAAACTGCCACGCAGGGAACGTTCGTTATCGCCACCGTCAAGGGCGACGTTCACGACTTGGGAAAAAATATTGTCGGCGCGTTGATTGCCAACAGCGGCTTCAAACTCGTCGACCTCGGCAAAGATGTTGACTCCGCCGAAATTGTTCGCGCCGCGATTGAACACGACGCCGATATTGTCGGGCTGTGCGCCTTGATGACAACGACGATGATTCAGATTGATAAAGTTGTCGCCGATTTGCACGCGGCTGGCTGTTCCGCAAAAATCATGGTCGGCGGCGCGGCTTTAACGCAAGAATACGCCGATAGTGCCGGTGCTGACGCCTATGCCCGCGACGGCGTCGAAGCTGTTCGTTTGGCAAAAAATTTTGTCGCTCAAAAATAATTTCAGCCGACGAATTTTGCATAGCTGCCCGTTTTGCTTTTGAAAACCTCAAGCCGAACGGGCATTAAATTTTTAACTTCCTCAACGTGCGAAATTATTCCTACCAATCGCCCGCCGCGTTGCAATTCAATCAGTGCCTTCATCGCGTAATCCAAAGTTTCCGTGTCCAAAGTGCCGAAGCCTTCGTCGATAAAAATTGTGTCAAGCTTGATGCCGCCCGAATTATTTTGAACGACCGCCGCTAGCCCCAACGCAAGACTTAACGACGCCAAAAAACTTTCTCCGCCGCTTAAAGTTTCGACGGGACGCGCCGTGCCCGTGTAATCGTCCAAAATTTCCAAATCCAAGCCGCCTGCGTATCTTTTGTCTGTCACTTCGGTTTTGTTTTGGAAACGATAACGCCCGCCGCTCATCTTCTCCAGCCGATTGTTCGCCTCGCCGATAACTTCCCTGAACATAGTCGCCAGATAATATCGCTGGAAAGAAATTTTGGAAGTCTTGCCGCTCGCCGCGTCCGATAAAGTCTTCCACATCAAAAAATTTTTGTCGGCAGTTTTCAAGTCTTCGGCAAGCGCGGCAATTTTTTTCGCGACGTTTTTCAGCCGTTCAATTTGCGTCGAGAGTTTTGTTTTTGTTTCAATCGCTGACTGGTGCGCCGCTCGCGTCTCCGCCAAAATTTTTTTCAGCGCGGTCGTGTCCGGTAAAATTTTCCCTTCGACCTGCGCGGCGACTTCGGATTTATTCTTTTGTGCCGCCGCGACTGTCGACTTTTGAGCCGCTAAATTTTTTTCCAGCCGATTGAATTTTTCTTGAGCCGCTTGAAATGCCGCGTTGAGTTCGGTGAATTTTTTTTGCGTCGAAGAAATTTCCGCGTCAAGCAATTCCGGATTCGATAAATATTTTGCGTCGAGTTCCTTTGCCATGTTGTCGACCATGCCGCGCAAATTGTCCGCTCGCCTTAAAATTTTTTTGTCTTCAACCTGCGCCGCCTCAAGCAATTTGTCAGTCTCCAAAATTTTTTTCTCGCCGTCTTTGATTCGTCCGCGCCAACGCTCCAATTTCTGCACGTCCGCCGAAATTTTTTTAACTTCCGCTTGCGCTTCGGCGACCGTCATAATCTTTGAACTTTCCGCCAAAGTTTTTTCTCGGCTGTCGAGTTCGCCTTTGATTCGTGCCAAATTTTTTTCCGCCAAAGTTTTTTCCTCGTCGAATGTTTTTAATTTCAATTCGGCGGATTTTATTTGCGCGTCTGTTGGGATTTTTGCGTCGAAGGTCGCCGGCTTCGGGTGATGAATTGAGCCGCACACCGGACAAGGCTTGCCCGCCGCCAATGTCGACGCCAAACGCGCCGCACTGCCCGATATTTGACGTTCCCGCAAGTCTGCAAGGAATTTTTCTGCCGTACCGTAATTTTTCTGCGCCACGATTAAACTTTTCTCCGCCACTGAAATTTTATTGCGCAGGTCTTTTATCTCCGCCAAAAGTTTTTCGCGAGCTTGCGCGTCTTTTAATTTCTGTTCGGCGTCTTTCAATTTTGCGGGCGCGTCTTGCAGTGCTTCAACTTCTGACTTGAGCTTGAGCATCAATTCATCGCAAGTTTTCTTTAATTTAAGTAGCCGCGCGACTTCCGCCGCAGATTTTTCCACAGCTTCGGTTGCTTGCTTAAGATTTTTCTGTTCGGTTTGAAGATTTTTCAGTGCGTCTTTCTTTTTGCCAAGGTCTGCCGCCTGAAGTTTCAACTCCTCGCGGAGTGATTCTTGTGCCGTGCGTTTCTCGAATTCTGCTTTTGCCGCCGTCAGCTCGCCCAAAAGGCTTTTCAAACGTCCTTCCGCAGTTTTAAGTTCCTGCGATTTCAATTCCAGCTCCTGAAACTTTTTGGCTAAATTTTCGGCGTCACTGAAATTTTTTTGCGCGTCAAGGAATTGCGCCTCCAAAGTTTTAAGTTGCGATTGCGCCGCGTCCAATTCCGTCGAAAATTTTTCTATCATCGCGGGCAAATCTTCTTCCGCGCCGCCTATTTCTTCCAGATAATTTTTTTTGCGCTCGGTCAACGTGTCGAAAAGTTTTTTTGCGTCCGAAACTTTTATCTTAAGCTGTTCCTCCACCCGCTTAAAAAATTCCGCGTTAAACAGCATGTTCAATACTTCCTGCTTATCTTTGGAATTCGCCAGCAAAAATTTTTTGAACTCGCCCTGCGGCAACACCACGACTTGACGGAATTGCTCGCAATCAAATTGCAAAAGTTCGCGCACATATTCGGAAACGTCTTTGGTTTCGATTAAGTTGCCGTCCTCCCAAATTTCTGCCGACGCTTTTTCCTCCGTAAAGCCCTCGCCGCGAATTCGTGGACGCAGATATTTTGGATTGCGCACGATTTTATATTTTTTCCCGCGAAGTGAAAAGATAAATTCTACTTCGGTTTTATAAGTCGGAGCCGCCTGCTCGGAGCGCATCATTGAACCTTTGCGCCCACCGCCCGAACTTTCGCCATAAAGCGCGTAGCAAATCGCGTCGAGGATTGTCGTCTTGCCGGAACCCGTCGCGCCGTTTATCAGAAAAAAATTTTCGCCGTGTAGTCCCTTTTCAAAATCCAATTCAATCGGCTTGACGTAGACGCCGAACGCCGACATTTTTAATTTAATCGGTCGCAACGTTCATTCCTCCTTAGAAATTTCCGCCAAAAAGTCGCCCATCGCCGCTCGGTAATCTTCGCTTAAGTCTTCGCCCGTCTGAGCTTTAAAAAAGTCCGCAAAGTAATCCAAAATCGCGCCGCCTTCGCCGAAAATTTTATCCACTTCGTCGCCGTAAGAAAAAGTTTGCGGCAAATGGAATTCGACGCTTAAAAGATTCGGGAAAATCCACGCCAATTTGTCTTGAACGTTAATCACGCGCTCCGTAAGTTTGGCGCAAATGTAATCCTCCGTCCTGTCGAAATTTTTCAACTCGTCGAACGTCCCTTTGACAACGCGAACATCTCTGCGCGGCGTAAGCTCAATTTTTTTTGTCTCGACGTTGCCTGCACCGTCAATGTCGACAATCGTCACGGATTTTTTGTGATTAGCCTCGTCGAAAGAATATTTCAGCGGGGAGCCGGCGTATCGAATTTTATCTGCGAAAATTTTTTGCGAACGGTGCAGATGACCAAGCGCGACGTAATCATAGCTGGAAAAAATTTCCGCGCTGACATTTTCTGCGCCGCCGACGAATTTTCGCTCCGAATCGGATTCGATGCCGCCCGTCAAGAAAACATGAGCCAGCGCGACGCTCCTTTTGCCGGCGGGAATTTTTTGCCGCGCAAAGTCGACGTAAATTTTGTTCGCGGCGTTGAAAGTCAATCGGTCGGCGGTTTCGCTGAAAAATTTTGTTTTAATATCTGCAGGCTCAAAATATGGAATCAACGAAAAATAAATTTCGCCGAAATCGTCCTCCAGCACGACGGTTTTAGGCTCGTCGGAAATTTTCGCGGAGATGTAAATATTTTGTCGCTCAAAAATTTTGCTACCGAAGTTCAAGCGGGTTGCGCTGTCGTGGTTGCCCGCGATAATCAGCGTCGGCAAATTTTTTTCGGCTAATCGGTTCAAAGTCTCGTTGAAAAGTTCGACTGCTTCGACGGGCGGGACTGCGCGGTCGTAAATGTCGCCGGCAATTAAAATCGCGTCGATTTTTTGCTCATCGATTATGCCAAGGATTTCGTTGAGGATAAATTTTTGGTCTTCGATAAGCGGCTGACCTTTTAAAGTTTTGCCAAGGTGCCAATCAGCGGTGTGCAAAAGTCTCATGAAAATTCCTCCCGTCTGCGAATGGCTTCGGCGTGCGCGTGCAAACCTTCCGCCTCCGCCAGCCGAATTATATCTGCCGCCGCGCCGAGCAAATCTTTTTGCGTGTAAGAAATTAAACTGGTGCGCTTTAAAAAAGTTTCGACGTTAAGCACGGAGAAAAATTTCGCGGTGCCGCCGGTGGGCAGGACATGATTGGGACCGGCAAGATAATCGCCGAGCGGTTCGGGCGAATAAGCTCCCAAGAAAATTGCGCCGGCGTTTTTAATTTTTGGCAGAAGTTCAAAAGGCGCGTTGACCAAAAGTTCGAGGTGTTCGGGCGCGGAGAAGTTTGCAAAGTCAATCGCCTCGTCCAAATTTTCAGCGACGACGATTAATCCGTTGCGTTCGATAGCAGCGGCGGCAATTTCTCTGCGCGGGAGATTTTTAAGTTGCTCGTCGACCTGCGCAGAAATTTTTTCGGCGAGTGACTGACTTGTTGTGATTAAAATGCTACAAGCGAGCGGATCGTGTTCGGCTTGAGAAAGCAAATCGGCGGCGGCGTAAACGGGATTGGCGGTGTCGTCAGCGATAATCAAAATTTCGCTGGGACCGGCAAGCATGTCAATATCGCAGTGCCCGTAAACTTCCTTTTTGGCGAGCGTGACGAAAATATTTCCTGGACCGACGATTTTATTGACGCGGGGAATTTGCTCCGTGCCGAACGCCATTGCCGCGATAGCCTGCGCCCCGCCGATTTTAAAAATTTTGTCGACGCCGGCGAGTTTTGCGGCGGCAAGGACAGTTTTATTGGCGTTGGGCGTGCACATGATAATTTCGCGGACACCGGCAACTTTGGCGGGAATGATATTCATCAAGACGCTTGACGGATAAGCCGCAGTGCCGCCAGGGACGTAGACGCCGACGCGCTCCAACGCAATGACGGCTTGCCCCAGCAGCGAATTTTCGCCGCGATAAGTTATCCATGACTTCGGGAGCTGTTCGATATGAAAGCGACGAATATTTTCCGCCGCAACTTTCAACGACGCAAAAATTTCCGAATCGATTTCAATCTCTCCAAGTTCGACGGCAAAATTATCAAGCTCGACGCCGTCAATTTTTTTCGTGTAGTCAATGACAGCCGCGTCGCCGAATTTGCGAACGTCAGAAACAATCCGCCGCACAATTTCAATCGCGCTCAAATCTTCGCCGAAAATTTTTTTGTTGGCGGCGCGAATTTTGGGCGACAGTTCGACCTCGTCAAAAGATTTTTTTGTCAAAAGTTTTTCGACGGCTTCACGTCCGATTTTGGAACTATTTACAATCCTCATGAATTTTCCTCCGTAAAAATTTTTTTGTCCGAGCGCGGCGACTTTCAAAGCAAATATTTATCGCAAGAAAAATTTTCAGAGCATCAACGCCTTGTAAATCGGCAACCGCGCCAAAAAGTTTTCCGCCAAAGTTTTCAGGTGCGCTAAATTTTCTTCGGGCGTCTCCAAAAGTTTTTTCGTCTGTGCAACAATCATGCGTTCGCCGTTGCGCGAAATGATTTTCCACGCCGCCGCCGCCAGATTGTCCGCAGTTTTGTTGCCGGCTTTGTATTGCGCCAGGAAAATTTGATGGAATCGACCGACTTCGACGCCGCCACCCGTCAGCGGACTCGCTAAGAATCTAATCGTATCCGCGAAGGAAGATTTTTCGCAGATGTGCGCGTTGAGCCGCTCGCAAGATTTTTTAGCGCGTTTAGCCGTCGCGTCGCTTTGGCAGGGAGTAATGTGCGCCGCTTGAACCAACAGCCTCAAAACTTCAAGGAGCTGATTGGCATTCAACTTGCCGCGCATAAAATATTCGCGCAAATCTTTCGGGCGGAAATTGTCTTCCTGAAGATATTCGAGAAGCGGGCGATAAATTTCCTTCGCCAAGATAATTTCCCTGCCGTTAAACGCCATAGTCATCGGGACTTCGGCGGCGGGCGTCGTCAAAACGTAACGCATCGAGAAAATTTTATCGAAAACTTCCGTCGAGGACAGGCGGCGCATTCCGCGAACGTAAATATCTTTGCGGAACTGGCGATTGATAAAATAATCCTTGAGCTGTTCGCGCACAATCGGGTTGCTAAGTTTCTTGAAGAATTCTTGCCCCTTTTCGCTCAAATAAGCGGTGCCCGTCTCGGCGGGAAAAGCCACCGTCGCGAAGTCCAATTTTGCCGATTGACAAAGCTCCGCCACGTCCGCGAAGTACATCAAATCCCAATCCAAATTCAAATACTCGTGGGCAATGTAATTCGCGTCGTGATTCTTGAGCCGTTCAAAATAGGCTTTGAAACTCGGCGCGACCATGGCATAGGTAGGTTCGGCGGCGATAACTTCTTCGACAAATTTAAACGCCGACGCTACCCGCTCATTAGTATTATCCCCCCCCCCCCGTGTACCTTGTAGCGATCACAGATTGACAATAGCTCACGAAGAGGCGCGTTGGGTGCCCAGCCCGGCAAGCAGTTGTAGCTGTTGTAAACCATGCCGCCCGACTTCAAATGCCGCCGCGCGACTTCCAACATGTGCTGGCGATTTTCCGCGCTGACCCAAGTCCAAATGCCGTGAAAGCCGATTGAATCGAATTGCGGCAAATCGTCGCGCTCGGAAAATTCCTCGAAGCTGTCCTCGAAAAATTTTGCGTCCGCGCCCGAAGCCTCAGCAAGTTCATTCGCCTGCGCGGCGTGTGCGGGATTGAAATCCGTGCCGAAATATTTTCCGGCAGTAGCCGCCGCGTGAATGTTCGCCGAAACGCCCTGCCCGTAGCCAAGCTCGCAGTGGCAGCTGTCCTCGGTAATTTCGGGCGCGGCAATCCCGTTGACCAAAAGACACCAGCGCATAAAATTCGGCGACAGCTCGCGGTAGTAGCCGTAAGTGTAAGTCGAATCGGTGAAGTAGCCTTCGTTCCAAGTGTTCATGATAAAGCCTCCAAAAATTTTTCTGGCGCAACTTTACAATAAAATTTTCACGTTGACAAGTTAGCGGCTTTGAATTAGGATTTGTAAAAATTCGCGGGAGGAGAAATTTTGAAGTCGACGAGCAAATTTTTGAGCTTGATACTCCGTCACAAGCCGCAAATCGTCGGACTTGAACTCGACGAGCACGGCTGGGCTGACGTTGCGGAATTGATTCGCCGTGTGAAAAATCTCGACATGGCGACACTTGAGCAGATAGTAGCGCACGACGAGAAGCGGAGATATTCTTTCAGCGCGGACAAAAAATTAATTCGCGCGAACCAAGGACATTCAATCGCCGTCGACGTGGAGCTTGCCGAACTTGAGCCGCCAGAAATTTTATATCACGGCACGGGAGAAAAATCTGCCGCGTCGATAAAAGTTCAGGGCTTGCTGAAAATGTCGCGGCTTTACGTCCATTTGTCTGGCGATGTGGAGACGGCGAAAAAAGTCGGGCGGCGTCACGGCAAGCCGAAAATTTTCCGCGTGGAAAGTTTAAAGATGTTCGGCGACGGCTACAAATTTTTCCGTTCAGTCAACGGCGTGTGGCTCACCGAGCACGTCCCCGCGAAATATTTAAAGGAGATGCTTTAATGGAGAACTACAGCTTTGAACCGCAACGCGTCTGCTCCAAGCGGATAAATTTTTCCGTGGACGCGGAAGGTCGTCTGCATGACGTGAAATTTTTTGGCGGTTGCCCCGGAAATTTGCTGGCGATTGGCAAACTTGTCGAGGGCAAGGACGCTAAGGAAATCGCCGATATTCTGCGCGGAAACGACTGCGGCGGGCGCGGCACCAGTTGCGCTGACCAACTTTCCGTTGCTATCGACGCGGCGTTGAAAAGGCGCACGGCTTAAATTTTTGGAGGTTTCATTATGGACAAGCAAACTATGATTGAAAAGGTTAAGGCAATGGCGGCGGCTCCGAGCTGTTGCGCCAAACTCAAGGCGGCGTCGGCGGTTTACGTTGACGCGGTCGGCACGGCGAACGAAAAAATTGCCGCGCAGAATTTAATCGCCGAGATTGAACAGGACATCACGCCGATTGACGGGCTGGTTGCCTTTGCTCATTCCGAACAAGCAATTCAATATTTCGGGGCGGAGGGTGCAAAAAAATTCGCCGCTCATGCCGACGAACTTAAAGCCAGCGGCGCGGAGTATTGCGATTGCGGCGCGTGTGCTCCCGCCGTCGAGATTCTTCAGAACAAGGAAATTCTTCTCGGCTAAAAAATTTTCGCAAACAAAAAACCTTCTGCGGTGAAAACTGCCACAGGAGGTTTTTTTGCTTAGGTTAGCTTGCCCCGCGTCCCGTGCGTGGTGTATGATTGGCGCGAGGTGATTTTAAATGTGTTTAGCCTTTCCGGCGAAAGTTTTGGAGATTGACGGCGATTTGGCGACGGTCGAACGGTCGGGCGTCAAGCGGGCGGCAAGTTTAATACTCCTGCCCGAAAGAAATTCTTCTCGGCTAAAAAATTTTCGGAAACAAAAAACCTTCTGCGGTGAAAGTTACCACAGGAGGTTTTTTGCTTAGGTTAGCTTGCCCCGCGTCCCGTGCGTGGTGTATGATTGGCGCGAGGTGATTTTAAATGTGTTTAGCCTTTCCGGCAAAAGTTTTGGAGATTGAAAGCGATTTGGCGACGGTCGAACGGTCGGGCGTCAAGCGGGCGGCAAGTTTGATGCTCCTGCCCGAAGCCAAAGTCGGCGATTATGTTCTGATTCACGCGGGCTTTGCAATGCAAGTGATCGACGAGCGCGAAGTCCAAATACGCGACGCACTTGTTGCAGAGATGAACGGCGCACCACGCACCGTTGAAAGTCTCGCCACGTGATAAAGTTCATTGCCGTTGAAATTTTTCCAGCTCCCGCCGTAATTGTTTAATTTCAAGCCGTTGGAGATTAAAATTGTTAAAAAGTTGCGCGACGAACTCGGCGTTGTCGGGGTGAAATTCTTTCTTAACCAAATCATTGAACGTGAACTCTTGAAACCGCGAATAAAACGGCGACAAGACGTCCGACATTACTTTAAAAAAGAAATCTAAAACCGCGTAACGATAATCGGGATTCTCCGCAAAAAAACTAAAAGAATCCATGACTTTAGCAAATTCATTCGATCCGTCGTTCATGACACGCAACCACTTATGGAAATAATCGGAAGCCTCGGTGTATTTTCTCTGCGAAACAGAATCTTCGCGTTGCCGATAAATGTAGGTTACGTTCGGCACGCGCAGAAATTTTTCCGCCGAACAGAGAATTGCAAAGCTAAAAACCATGTCCTCGTTGTTGAGTAGCTGCGGAAATTGAAT
>JAFPVP010000148.1 GCA_017412925.1 Selenomonadaceae bacterium | reverse complement strand
TGGGCGGGCTACGAAGAAATTCCCGCGCAAATCATGTTGGGCTATTCGACGCTGGCTTACGAGGCGTTGCGGCAGATGAATTATCAGCGACCGACGCATATTTTCCTGCAAGCGGGCGTTGGCTCCATGGCGGGCGCGATTGCCGCAGTGTTCGCTGAAAATTTCAAAGACAATCCGCCGCGAGTGACAATCGTTGAGCCGACGGAGGTCGCTTGCTTCTATGAAACCATGCGAATTGGCGACGGGAAAATTTATTCGGCGACGGGCAACGGTCAAACGATGATGGCGGGCTTGAATTGCGCGACGCCCTGCTCCCTTGCCTGGAAAATTTTAAGACGCTACGCCGCAGACACCGCGACGATTTCTGACGACGTTGCCGCCGACGCCATGAGAATTTTAGCCGCGCAGAAAATTATTTCGGGAGAATCGGGCTGCGCGGGCTTTGCTCTGGCTAATGCCGCGCTGAACTCGCCAAAATTAAAAAACGCCCTTGAACTCGACGAGCAATCAATTATTTTTGTCATAAACACCGAGGGCGACACCGATCCTGACAACTACAAAAAGCTTTTAGCTGCTAGCTGGTAGCTTAAAGCTAAAAAAGGAGGCTTTACCATGAAGGCTTTAAAATTTTTGCTTCTCCTGCCGATAATCGCGTTGCTGGTCGGTTGCGGCGGCGGAGAAAAATCTGCGGGCAATAACGCAATCCGTCTGGGCACGGGCGGCACCGGCGGCATGTATTACGCTTACGGCACGGAACTTGCCAAGCTGATTAAGGCTGAAGGCAACAATCGCGCCCTCGACGTGAAAAATACTGCCGGCTCCGCCGCAAATCTCCGCCTCCTGCGCGAACAGTTCCTCGATTTGGCTATCGTGCAGAGCGACACCCTCTCCAACGCCGTCAACGGGCGCGGAATTTTCGCCGCAACAGGTCCTGGCGTCGGTTATGCCGCTGTTGCCGGGCTTTATACTGAAGCTTGCCAAATTATCACCGCCAAAGACTCGAACATTAACGAAATCGCCGATTTAGCCGGCAAAAAAATCTCCGTCGGCGAGCGCGAATCCGGCGTCCTTCAAAATGCCGAACAAATTTTAATGGCGCACGGTTTAACTTTTGAAATGATGGAAATTAATTACATGTCCTTCGCGGAAGCCGCCGCCGCGCTCGAAAAAGGACAGATTGACGCATTTTTTATCACCGCAGGTGCTCCGACCGCCTCCGTCGCCGATTTGGCTACCAAAAAAGAAATTAAACTCCTCTCCATTGCGCCCGATGTCCAAAATAACATGATGAAACTTTACAAAGGCTACACACGCTGCACTATCCCCGCCAATACCTACGCTGGGCAAGATGAGGACGTTCAAACTATCGGCGTGAAAGCGGTTCTTGTCGCGAATACCAATTTAAAGGACGATGAAGTTTCCTTCCTGACCGAGTTCGTCCTTAAAAATGCCAAAAATCTCCCGCATAACTCCTCGAACACCGATTTAAACGTTCAATATGCCGTCGAAGATATTCCCGCGACTTTCCATGCCGGCGCGGCTAAATTTTATGACGCGCAGGGCGTGAAGGTGAACATTTACAGCGGCAAATCGGGCGAATCGGTTAAAGCAAGCCAAGATTGAGCTTTGGAGGGCGATTTTATGTACACGATTGAATTTAATATGTATCAAACGCTCGCCGTGGCAGTTGTCATGCTCTACGTCGGCACGCTTTTAAAGAAGCGCATTCAGTTTTTGGAGACTTTTTGTATTCCGTCGCCGGTCGTGGGCGGTTTACTCTTCGCTATAGTCAGCTGTATCTGCTACACGTCGGGGATTGTCGGCTTTGCCTTCGACGAAACGCTAAAAACCGTCTGCATGGTCGCGTTTTTTACCTCCGTCGGCTTCCAAGCCAACATTAAAGTTTTAAAAAGCGGCGGCACGGCTCTTTTAATCTTTTTGGGCTGTGTTTGCGCACTGATTTTTGCTCAGAACGGTTTAGCCGTCTTTTTGTCGGGAATTTTGGATATTAGTCCGTTTATCGGGCTGTGCACTGGCTCAATTTCCATGGTTGGCGGTCACGGCACGGCGGGAGCCTTTGGTCCAGTGCTTGAAGACTTAGGTTTAGTCGGCGCAACCACACTTTGCACCGCCGCCGCCACGTTCGGACTTGTTGCCGGCTCTTTAATGGGCGGGCCACTCGGTCGCAGGCTTATTTTGGGCAAAGATTTATTGAAAACCGCCGTTAAAGCCGATGATACGCCGCTCGTCGAGGAAGAAAAGAAACATGAACGCTCCGTGAGCATGTACGCGCCCGCCGCCTATCAGTTGGCTATCGCTATGGGCTTGGGAACCGTCGTTTCCATGCTTTTATCCAAAACCGGCATGACTTTCCCGATTTATATCGGCGCAATGATTGTCGCGGCGATTATGCGCAACTGGAGCGAATTTACCGGCGCATTCACCGTCCATATCGGCGAAATTAACGACATCGGCGGCATTTGCTTATCATTATTCCTCGGCATCGCCATGATTACCTTAAAACTCTGGCAGTTGGCTGAACTTGCCCTGCCGCTCGTCGTTTTGCTTATCGGACAGACTGCTTTAATGTTCCTGTTCGCCTACTTTGTTATTTTTAACGTTTTGGGGCGCGATTATGACGCCGCGATACTTTCTGCGGGCTCTTGCGGCTTCGGAATGGGTGCAACGCCCAACGCTATGGCTAATATGCAAGTTCTCACCGCGAAATTTGCGCCTTCCGTAAAAGCTTATATCCTCGTGCCCATTGTCGGCTCCATGTTCGCCGATTTTATCAACAGCTTGACCATTACTTTCTTTATAAACTTCATTTAAGGAGGAAATTTGATGTTTGATAGCGGAATGACCAACGAACAATTTAATTCTCACCTTGAAACGCTCGCGAAACTGATTGAGGCGACTGCCAAAAGCGTGGAGGACGCCGCGCAGATTGTTCGCGACGCAAAAATTAAAAAATCCGCCGCCGCGCACACCGAATCCGTTTTAAATTTCGAGACTGATAACTTGGCGGTGCCCGAAGTCCACGTCGAAGAAAAAATCATGGATAAAATCGAAGAGCACAAAGATTTTTAAGCTAAACGCCATAAAAAAATCGCCCCGACTCTGCGCCGGGGCTTTTTGTTTGATATGACGTGCTCAAATGACTGCTGAGCCTGAAATCTGCGCCTAATTGGCACAAACCCCCGATAATCTGTCGCCAACGGATTTATCGGGGGGTTTTTTGCTTTGTGAAAACGATGGGTAATTTATCAAGTCGTTCACGTGCATTATAAACCGCTGAAAAGATTTTTTCAAGCGTCGAAGTCGATTTCGGGCAAATTTTCCACGATGTCCAAAGTTTTTAGGCTCACGGTGATTGAACTCAAGATTAAATCCAAAATATAGCGCGGATTGCCGTGTTCAGCCGCCCAAGCGTTCGGATCGTTGATTATTCCGCTCGGTTTGTCCTTTTTTATCTGATAGCGGTCGATTATCCACTCAAGCGGGCTGCGTCCGTTGACTACGTACTCAAAACTGCGCGGCGGAATATTTTTTATCGTGATTTGCTCGTTGTAAAGCAAATTCTTGCGGTCGTCGACGAGTTTTAATTTTTTTACGCCAAAATCTCCGTCGCCGATAACTTCCACGCCGTCCGGAGCCGGTTGCCGCTCGTAATTCAAATGAATAGCTGCCAATTCACGACCGGCGCGGCTCAATTCCCAAAATTTGTCCGTCAAAATGATTCGCGGCAAACTTTTCTTCAACTCAGCAGAAAATTTCTCCCGATAACTCCGCAGATGAAGGAAGCCGTAAACGTAGTAAAAGATGTCCTCTTTGGTGATTTTATCATTGCGCATTACGCATTGCGCATTTCGCATTGCCCAATCGCTGATTCCGTCGCGCCGCTCCATTTTCTCGCCAAAATCTTTACCCAACGTGCCTTGCCGCGCTTCTTCGTAAAAATACAGCGGAAAACATTGCCCGTTGAACTGAAATTGAACGTCGGCTATCTTATCGGTAATAAAAACGGAAAAAACTTTATCATTTACGCCAGGAACACAGATTAAAAGGTTTTTTTCGCCGCCAGTCGGGAAAAATTTAGGAAATTGCCCTGGATAATTAACCAAATACTCGTCGTAGTAAAGATTTGCCTTGCAGAACGGTCGATACATGCTTTCGACGATTTTTTTTGCGTCAAAATCGATTTTTAGCCCGCGATTTTTATCATTTTTAAGTTCTCGCGTCCAAGAAATTTTTTTCGTGTCAATTTCGGTCGGAGAGTGCGAATTATAGAAATCAATCGTCGTTTGAACGTTTTTTTCGAGTTTTTCGCGTGAAAAGTTGTAAATCCATGCGTCACGACCGGTTTCAAGCCCTCTTGAACGTGCAATGAACCAATTCCCATATTTGGGAATTTGACTATCGTGCAGCGGAATGAAGGTTTCAAAGAGATTTCCGCGCTGATTAATCCAGTCGCCCTTGTCGTTGGGCGTGAGGAGTTTAAATTCGTCGCTGAGGACGCCGGGGAGATTTTTAATCGCGTCGAGTTTTTGTTCGCGTGTGAGATAGTCGCCGATGTCGTGGTAGAAAATTTTGGCGTCGCCGTCGTGAGCGCGCTTGACCAGAATTGTAACGGCGATAGGAGCCCGCGAGCCGCTCCCGAAAATTTTTCCGCCCTCGCGCTTTGAAGTTTCTCCTTGCGTGCGTTGATTGCCGCGAAGATTGAAAACATAAATCTCGGAAAATTCTTCAGCAAAACATTTTCGCAAGCCATCCATAGCCGCGCCGTCAATCCAGCCGGCATTAGTGACGAAACCGATAATTCCTTCCGTGATTCGGTCGGAAGCCCAGCGAAAAGCTTTAATGTAGCTGTCAT
>JAFPVP010000147.1 GCA_017412925.1 Selenomonadaceae bacterium | reverse complement strand
TTTTTTTATGCGTTCTCGTTCTGCTTGTAGAAGTCAAGCGCGTTGCCGTGTAGGGCGTTGCAATAAACGTCGTCGAAATCGAAAATGCCGCGAAGATTTGGCGCGATTATAAAACTGTCGCGCAGGAATGAATCAACCCAAGCGTCAACAAAATTTTTATCAATCGGCACGCGCAAAATTATATCGCCGAAATTTTCCAGCACGTCGCGGCAAAAATCTTTAATGCCTTCGTGAATTTCTTTAAGCTCCTCGAAATGACTTTGCCCAGGTTCAGGTTCGCCGAAGACAGGCTTGCCCGCCGCGTCGAAATATTGGAGTTGAGCGTCGGGCGCAGTCAAAATGCTCTCGAACAGCAGATGATACTTGTAAACCGATGAAGTCGTCGTTCCGTAGTCGTGGTTTTCGGCGAAACAACCGCGAATTCTGTCGGCGGCCTCTTTGCCAAAACGATTCTCCATGTTCGTGGCGAAGTAGTAGCCCGTGAAAAGTTTTTTCGTCAGGCGCTGCAGATGATATTGAATCGTGCCCGAATAGCCCATGTCGACGACGCCGACGTTATCAAGTGAACCGCCGAGGCTGGCGATATATTTCTCGTAATTTTTCTGTTCGGTCGCGGCGTGCGATAAAATTTCTGCGGCGTGTTCTTTAATCGCGTTGTTGACGATTTCAAAAGATTTTCCAGGCAAGGAAATTTCCGTGGTGTCGTCAATTTCAATCCCGAAACGAACTTTGAAGAAAAGTTTCAGCGTGCCGTCGAAGTGGAGATTCACCATGTCCGCCGTTTGAGCAAGTTCACTGATTGAGGCGACAGTCACGGCGCGGCGCGAGGCGTAAAAATAATCTGACGGCAGGGGCGCGAGTTTTAGCAGTTCGCACACAAATTTATAAAGCGGTTGCAGAAAAAATCCGTCGCGGGCAAAGAATAAAATCCGCCGTATGTCGTCCGCCCGCATTTTTTGAATCAGCCACAAGATAAACGTCAAAAGCGGCGTGCCGTAAAACCAATAGCCCAAGTCGCGGAAAGTTTGAATCACGATTCTGCCCGTGCGCGGCGTCCGCTCTTCGTTCAGGGCAAAGGGGCTTTGAAATTTTTTCGCGAGCACGACGCCCAAGAAAATTCCGGCGTAAAGAGACTTCCTGCGGTCGAGATGTTCAACGAGTATTTTCCCGAACGGCGTCAACGTGAACAGATTGAGTGCGCTCATCAAGTGATACGTGGCAAAACCTCTGTCGCCGGGCAGCTGAATATCGCTGGTTTCGTTGTCGCCCAGGTGAATCAATTTCCCGTCGACGTTTAGCCCGTTGCTCATAAAATTTTCCCAAACCGCCGCCGTGTCTTTGCGCAAGCCCGTTTCGCAGGAAATTAAAATTTTGTCGTAGCCTTCGACGCCGCATTTTTCCAGCAAACGTTTCACGTCGGGCGTTTGCATGTACATATCGGAGACCAGCCAAATTTCTTTGCTGTATTTGTCGCGCAGTTCGTTAAACCACGCCACAACGTCAGCACGCGGCAGAATCAATTTGACTTCCGTCGCAACTTCAAGCTCGCGAATTTTTTTGCAAGTCTGCGCGTCGAGTTTGGTAAGTTCGCCGAAACTTTTATAAATGTCGTCAAGCGTCACGTCGCCGCCCTTAACTTGACGGGCATTTTCCTCCGCCTTAATTCTCAGCGTCGGGAAATCAAAATCGCGTCCGAGCAAATCTTCGACCTTGAAGCGAATAATTTCGTTGACGTGATACGGTTCGGCGACAAGGCGCATCAACAGCGTATCGAAAATATCGAACGAGACAATTTCATTTTTCGCCACGTAGGAAATATCTTCGGCATTGTGACCGAAATATTGCCAAAGATTTTTGCCGCCGATATTGGTTGAATAACTTTCGTCAGCGGGATTGAATTCGTAAAAATCCATGCCCTCCGCGTTGGTGGCGAGCGCAACCGACCGTTCAAAGGCGTGCGCAATCGTCCCGTCGTTTTGTTTTTGTTCGGGCGGAAAATCTTCAATCGTCAAGCCGAGCTTAAAAATTTTTTTCAAGGCGTCGCTCCGCGCCCAAAACATCGTGCCGACGGGGAAATCAAAATAAGTCGTCTTGGGAAGCGGAATGCCCGCCCGCTGTAAAAGTTCCTGCCCGACTTGGCGATTGGAAAGCCATGTGCAGGCAATGTAGGGCATAATCGTCGACGGTTGCGGATAAACTAAACCGAGCCGCGGATTTTCGTGGAAAGCCCGAAAAATTTTCCGCAAACGTTCGGGGCTGCCCAACAGAGATTGAAAAAGATATTTGCGCCAATTCTGCTGTTCGTTGCCCGTGTAGAGAGATTTTTTGGAATGAATGTGCGCAATGAAATCGTATTTGGGCAGGAGGTCTCCGAAGCCGACAAGAAACGGCGCAACATCACGCCCGCGATTGGGCACGACGCGCACGATGCATTTATCCACGTTAGCAATTTTTTCAAAGGCGGCGCGAACTTTTTCCTCCGCCGAATCGTCGATAATCGAAATCAGCGCGTCGAATTTGTAGGGCATGTTCGCGCAGTAAGCCGCCATCTCTTTCAGCAAATCCAAATAAAAAATGTGCGCTTGAATCGCAATTTTGCCCGGCTGAATGAAAAGTTCGCCCTCGAAAAATTTTTCTCCGACTTGAGTAAAATTCGCCACGTTCGGCGAGCCCTGCGCCAGTTGCGCCATCTGCCAAATCTTGTAGCGTTTCGTGTTCTTCAAGAGCGGCGCAAAAGTCATGTAGAATTTATCTTTGAGCGCAACTTTTTTCTCGTCGTCGAACGGCAAACTTTTATAAAAGAATCGGGCGGCGGAAAGAACTTTGTCCTTGCTGTCTAGGCGCGTCCATTGGCGGAAAGAATCGCTTAAGCCGTCGGATTTCGTCAGGCGTTGATTCTCGGCGTTTAAGGTCGCGTTTACCTCCTTGAGTTCGGCGTTGAGCTTGAGCAACTTGCTTATGTTGCGGTTGAGAATGGCGGAATAATTTTCCTCCTTCTCGCCGAAAATTTCAAAAGTCACGTGCCCCGCCAGATTTACAACCTCGAAAAAAATTTGCGGGTCGTTCGTCAAAAATCTGCGGAAGCCGTTGACAAATTTGTCGGCGTTGTCGCTGTGAACTCTTTGCTCCGCGCCGTTAATCAGCACGCAATTAATTTTGACGGAAATAAAATTCGTGTCAGGGTCGAAGCGCAAAAAATTAATTGGGGCGTCGGTGTCGAAGTCAATCCGCCCGTAAAATATTCTGTTCGCGTCGACGCTGATAGTTTTTTCCGCCGCCAAAATGTATTCGTTGCCGTCGTTGATAAAAATTTTGGCGTTGAGCACGTCGAGTTTGTGCACCAGATTGAACACGTCGTAAGCTCCGCCGTCACGGAGGAAAGTTTTTTCGTCGTAGCCGTAGAGCTTTTTAATCTGCGCGGCGGCGGCTGGGTCGCTCAATAAATTTTTCAAAAGCTCCAAGCCCGTCAATCGGAAAGCGGAAGTGGCGACGAATTTTCTGTCAAAGCAAAGTTGCGCCAGAGCGAAGTTGCGATTAATCTGCCCGTCGACGATAAACTTTTCGGCTTCGGGGAAGACTTCAAGAAAAAATTTGTCGTCCTTGAAACTGTTGACGAATTCGCGCACCACGAATAAAAATTCCAGCTCCATGCGAATATTTTTATCAAAGGTCGTCGCTGAAAAATTTTCCTGCCGCGTCCGCCGCAATCGAAAATTCGTCAGCCGCTCCTGCAAAATAAAAATGTCCGCGTGGAAGCAGAGCCGAATCCACATCAAATAATCGGGCAACTGCCAAAAGCCGTTCGTGTCGAGCAGATGAGTTTCTCCGAAAATTTCGCGGCGGAGCATCGCTGACGGGTGGCAAAGGCAGTTCGTGTTGTGGAAAAAATAATTCAGCCACTCGGCGCGGGAGCGGTTCTCCTGCTCAAAAATTTTGTGATAAAAATCTTTTTTGTTCGGCTCGTAAACATTTCCGTGTTCGTCGACGAAATTAACCCACGTGAAGCACGCGGCATAATTTTTGTTGGCGTCGAGGAAGGCAACCTGCTTTTCCAACTTGTCGGGAGCCCACAGGTCGTCGGAGTGATGCACGGCGATATATTTCCCCCGCGCAGATTTGACGGCTTCGGCAACGGCAAGCCTCGGTCCGCGATTTTCCGCGTAGAGAAAAGTTTTTATGCGCCCGTCGTCGAAAGTTTTGATGATTTCGCGGCTGTTGTCACGGGAGCCGTCGTCGACGATTAAAAGTTCAAAGTCCGCGAACGTCTGATTCAGCACGCTCTCAATCGCCGCCGCCACGTATGCCGCATGATTGTAGCTTGTCAATATCACACTAACTTTAGGATTTGCCATTTACAGCCTCCTTAATGCCCGATACCCGCTTTAAAAGCGGGAGAACAGCGTGCGCGATTTGCCGATAAAATTTTTCAGCGTTATCGCCGCGTCCACATGCCTGATAAGTCTGCAATGCAACCCGCCCAGCTCAAACCGACGCCGAAACCCGCGAGCATGACGCATTTTAATTTTTCCGCGCCGGAATTTTTTACTACTTGTTCAATCGCGAGCGGCACGCTACCCGAAACTAAATTGCCCGTCGCCGAAATGTCGTTGTGGAAGGGCACGTCGTTTAAATTCGCCTTGTCGCGCAGGTAAGTCATCATGAACTTGTTGGCTTGGTGGAAGATACAGTAGTCCAAATCGGCGCGCGTCAAATTTGCGGCGGCTAAAACTTTTTCGACGAGCGGCGGCACTTCGCGCAACGTAAAATAAGTTATCGCCATTCCGTCCATAAAAATTTCGTAGTTGGAGCGGTAGTTGCCGCTGTCGTCCGTTGAAAAAATTTCTGGATTATCGCGGGGCATGTGGCGAGAGCCGCCGACGGGAATAATCAATTTGTCGAAGCGGGATCCGTCCGAGCCGAAGACGAACGCCCGAAGATTTTCTTTGTCGCCGCCGTCAATCCAAGTAGCCGTGGCACCGTCGCCGAAAAGTGGGCGCGTCGCCTTGTCGCGGGCGTTGATGTATTTCGTGTAGACGCTCGACGTGATGAACAGAATTTTTTTCGCAAGCCCCGTCTCGATTAAACCTTTGGCAACCGCCAGCCCGTAGACGTAGCCACTGCAGCCCAGCGAAATATCCATCGTGCCGACAGATTTTTTCAAGCCGAGCCGGTGCTGAAGATGTGCGGAAGTGTGCGGACCGAGATGATCAGGGTGTTGCGTGCACAGCAAAATAAAATCCGTCTCGTGGCGGTCAATGTTGTATTCGGCAAAAAGTTTTTCGGCGGCGTTGAATGCCAAATCGCCCGCCGCTTCGTCTTTCGTGCAGATGTGGCGGCAATTCACGCCGATTTTTTTCATAAAGCGGGCGTCAATCAGCTCCGAATTATTTTCAATCTGCACGGGCAGATAAGTTGAAATCGCGCGTATCGTTGCAAACATTTTCTATCTCCTAAAACTTTTTAAAATCGCACAAATTTTCCTGACGTCGTCCTCCGTCAAATCGCCGTACATGGGCATACTCAAAACTTGTTGCCCGATGATATTGGCGGCGGGAAGATTGGCGGGGCTCGACGAATTCAGCTGACGATAGCAAGTGTATTCACTGCACAGCGGATGAAAATATTTGCGAGTGTAGACGTTGAAATTTTTAAATGCGCCGTGAACGAAATCCCGCGACCGCCCGAAAATTTTTTCGTCAATGAGAATCACGTAATATTGATAGTTCAGCTTGACGTCCGCCGCGCATTTCGGCATGAGTTTAACGCCCTCAACGTCAGCAAGTTCCTCGTTGTAAATTTCGTGCAGATGAAATCTTTTCTGCCGCTCGCCTTCCACGTAGTTTAGCATGATTCGCCCGATAGCCGCCCGCACCTCGTCGAGCTTGCCGTTTATGCCGGGCATGACGACTTCCTCCTCGTTCTTTATGCCAAAATTTTTCAGCAGGTCAATCCGTTGCTTAACGTATTCGTCCTTCATGACAAGCGCGCCGCCCTCGACCGTGTGATAAAGTTTCGTCGCGTGGAAACTCAGCATGGAAATATCGCCGAAGTTGCCGATACCACGCCCGCCAATTTCCACGCCGAATGCATGCGCCGCGTCGTAAATCACTCGCAAGCCGTAGCGGTCAGCAACCTCCTGAATTTTTTCCACGTCGCAGGGCGTCCCGAACACGTGAACCGCCAAAATTGCCGTCGTACGCGGCGTTATCATCGATTCGATTTTTTCCGCGTCAATGTTCATGGTCTCGGCGTCCACGTCGCAGAAAATCGGCGCGATATTGTTCCAAGTCAAAACGTGAGGCGTTGCGGCAAAAGTAAAAGGCGTCGTGATAACTTCGCCGCTCAACCGCAGACTTTGACACGCAACTATCAGCGCGATTGTCCCGTTGTTGAACAGCGACAAATACGGCACCTTTAAAAAATTTTTCAGCTCGCGCTCAAGCATGGTGTGTTGCGGCCCGTTGTTCGTCAGCCACTTTGAATGCCAAATGTCGCGCAACTTTTCCGTGACTTCCTCAATCGTCGGGAGGACTGGTCGCGTCACGAAAATTGTTTTCTCGAACGGTTCAAGATTCTTCATCAGTCGTCTCCTTTTTATCTTTTTTCTTGCGAATTTTCTCCGCCGCCTTCGGGTCAATCTTTTCCAAGTAATTCAGCGGAACGATGCGCGGATTTTTTTTCGTCAGCTCGTAAAGTTTCCGATAGCTATCCTCGGCTTTATCAGCTTGTCCGCTCTCGTCGAAAATTTCCGCCTGCAACTTGTAGGGAATGGGATTTTTTTCGTCGATGGCAACGGCGCGGTCAATGTCCTCCAGCGCAAGAGCCAGCTCGCCGCGCATGTGCCGCACGTCCGCCCGATTTAAAAAATTATACAAGTTCGCGGGGTCTTTATCAACAGCGGCGTTCACGTCGACAAGCGCGCCGTCATAATCGCCGCAAATCGCCTTCGCCCGCCCGCGTATCGCCAAACATTCCGCAATGTCGTCCTGATTCTCTGCGCGGAGTGCTCGTTCAATTTCTACAAGCGCAAGTTCGCCCTCCCCGTGGTCGTTGTAGATGTCCGCGTTGATTCGCAGCTGCGTGGCGGCTTTAGCTTTAGCGGCGTCGGCGTCCGCTTTTATCTTCGCCCAAAAGGCTTTGCGATTTTCATCAGCCTCAAAAATTCTTTCGCGCGTCCTAGGACTTTCATATTTGTAAGCCAGCTCGACCAACGTTTGAACTTTTTCGCCAAGATTGTACAGTGCCGTAAGCTCGCGCAGTTCGCGATAGACAAAGTCGTCGTTCAAAAATTTAATTTGGTTGCCGACGCGCCGAAAATTCCAGCCGTCAATCGAATCGTAATCGTGAAAAGCCCTGCTCAACCCGCCCGCGAAGTAGTAAGCATTGACCGCCGCGCTGTTCGAGTCGTTGCCGACATTCATGGAGTAAAAAATTTCGCGCCCGTCAATCAAAACTTTATAGGCGCGGTCAACTTTGCGAACGATAACATGCCCGCCGCCGTATTCGCTCATCATCTGCGCCAACTTAGCCTCGCGCTTTTCGGTGTCGGGGTGGTCGCTGAAAGTTTGCTCGCTGGGTTTGTCGTGCACGTCGAATTCCAAAATATCCTGCGTCTCGTATCGAACGTAATAATCAAGGCGATTCATAGCCGCCGCGCCGCCGCCAGGATTGAAGCCCGCGCTCGTCATCAAGTAAAAGCCGCCCTCGTCAGCTTCGTATTCGACGGGCACGCTGATATTTTTTGCAATGGAATAATCGACCATCGCGGAAAATTTTCCCCAGTCAATGTTCGATCCGTTGTCGAGATTAGCACCGAGCATCATCGCGCCGAGCTGTTGCGCCACCGCTTGCGCATAACTTTTGGCGGAATGTTGTTCCAGCCCGTGCGTCATTTCGTGGGCAAGGACGGCGGCAATTTGATTCTCGTCGCAATTCAGCCCGCGCACCAACCCGCGATTGACGCTGATATAATTCATCGGGTAACAGGCGGCGTTAAATTTTTCGTCGTCGTTGACACTCCAAACGAACGGCAAGGAATTTACTTTGAGTTCATATCGTCCGTTATTTACCAGCCGCGTCATAACCGAATCGACAAGTTCAACGTCGCGTTTATTTTTATCGACGCCGTTTTTCTCCATGTCCTGCTTACGAACTGCCATTTGCGCATCGACGTTATTTCCTAGCGCAAGCATTTGAACCAGAGTTGACCTA
>JAFPVP010000146.1 GCA_017412925.1 Selenomonadaceae bacterium | reverse complement strand
TCGAATGTAAGAATGCTAATCGCGTAGACGCCGCTAATCCCGATTTCAATCCCGCAGAAGATAAGAAACTTAATACTGTTGCCAGAAAATATTACGACAGCTTGAATTTTTGCATCTACAGCGAGCGCGGAGTAAACAAACGAAAAATTTATTGCTTTATTGTTGAAGCAAAATTGGGAAGTCTGACGTTAAGAAATTATTGGAAAGTCCTTTTGGCTAAGAGATTGCCGTTTAGATTGCAAAAGCAAAATCACTTCCCGATAAAAATGATTGACGAGCTAAATGTCATGAGTATCAGCGAATGGAACGAAAAATATCCGCAATTCCCCATAACACGATTGATTGAAGAAATTTGCCGAAACTGAACGCTAAAAAAAGCCCCGACGCGGTGTCGAGGCTTTTTTTGTGTCCGATTTATGATTCAGCCTGATTTTCGTAGAGTTTCAAGAGTTCGGCGGTAATCTTAGGCTCGTCGTCTATAAATTTTTCCCAACCGTAGGCTTTGGCGACTGCAAGGTCGTTTTTTTTGTGAGCCGCTCGCAAATCATACGGCATCGAAACTTCATCATACAGTTCGGCAAAGGTCGCGTCGGAATATTTCGCTCGAACGTCCAAAATATTCTGCGCGGACTGTTCAATCGCTGAAATTTGCGCCGTCGTCGGACTTTGCCACACAAAATTATTGTACACCACATCTTTTGAGTAGCGATAATCAGATTTTAGCCGTCCGCCGACCGTTCGCAGCCACGTCATATGAATTGAACTCGTTAAAACGCCAAAATGATAAAGCGTCGCGTTCGGAACGATTTGCACTTGCGTCGTCGGAATAAAATCCGAGTTCAAAAAGCCAATCGGCACATATCGACGATTTTCCGAACTCACAACCGGCACGACGATAAATGATTCGGGATTTTTCAAGTCGCGGAACAAATGCGGGCGGTCTGCAAGATGTTTGAAGGTGCTGTTCAATCTGAACTCTTGAACTTTTTTGACGCGCTGATAAACCGGCGGCATTTTTTTCAATTCATTTGGCAGACAATCTACAAGCCACAGACAATAACGAATTTTTCCTTTGATAAATTCTTCCGCGCCGAGAAGTCTCTTGATAAATTTTTTGGAGAGCGGGCAACGTTTTATAAAATCGTCGCGTTCCTCGACGGTCAGACTAAAATTTTTCCCGTCAGCCGCCATATTGCCATTGCACATTTCCGGCACTCCGTTTTGAAGGTGATTCGGTCTGCTTTCGACGAAAATATTGGGCGCGTCGAGCAAATAGGCGTTGATATTGGCGGCAATTATTTTTTTATCGCCGTCGAAGATAATTTTAGGCTTGGAATCGGGCGCGGAACTGAATCCGACGATGACGCAGTGAACATGAGCCTTTTGAGTGGATTCGCTGTCCCAACGGAAAGTTCTGTAGGCAAAATCAATGTGCACGTCGTCGAAAAGTGCTTTCCAAACCGCTGTGACTTGTTCGCCTTGACAAATTGAATTGGTAGAGACGAATGCGGCGCGGAAATTTTTATCGCGAGCAAAATCGGCGGCTTTTTTATACCAGCAAGCAACATAATCGACATCTTTATACTTAAAAAATTTGGCAACATCTGCTTTTTGTTCAGCTGAACGATAACGACGACCGACGAACGGCGGGTTGCCGATGATGTAATTCGGATTCGGACAGACTTTTTGCCAATCGAGTTGGAGCGAATTGCCTTCGACGGTGTTTGAATAGCTTTTGAGCGGGAGAAAATCCAAATCGCGGTGGATAATCTCTTGAGTTTCTTGAATCATCTGCAATTCGGCAATCCACAGAGCAGTTTGAGCTACTGAAACGGCAAAATCGTTAATTTCGATGCCGTAGAACTGGCTGATTGAAACTTTAATGGGGTTAATGAGTTCGCCGAGCTGAATTTGACTGCCGAAAAGCAATTTAAGGATTTGATTCTCGATTCTGCGGAGCGAAATGTAAGATTCGGTTAAAAAATTGCCACTGCCGCACGCCGGGTCGAATATTTTTATTTCGGAGAGCTTTTTTTGGAGCTGGAGCAAAAAATTCTTGCGTTTTGAGCCGCGAAGTGAAAATTCCGCATATGTGAAATTTTTAAGTTCGGCTTTCAAGTCGTCCAAAAACAGCGGGTCGATGACCTTATGAATGTTTTCGACGCTGGTGTAGTGCATACCACCCGCCCGACGCGTTTGCGGATTCAAAGTCGATTCAAAGACTGCGCCAAAAATCGTAGGAGAAATTCCCGACCAGTTGAAACCGCTGCTTGCCTCTTCGAGCAGGAGATTTTTTATTTCGGGCGTGAAGTTCGGAATTTCGATAGTTCCTGCGAACAAGCCGCCGTTGACGTAAGGAAATTTTTTCAGCGTCTCGTCAAGATACGGGTCGCGAGCCTCAAGCGGAGTGTTGAGTACCTCAAAAAGATGAATCAACGCCCAACGAATATTTTTTTCTTCAGCTAGATAGTCGCGAAAGATTTTATGCTTGCCAAAAATCCCCGTTGACTCGGCATAAAGACAAAAAACAAGCCTCACGCAAAGTTTGTTGAGGCTTGCCAATGAATTTTCGTTATCGGGATTGATATATTGCGCGTGAAGTGCGTCATAAAGCTTGCCGACAATCTCTCCAGCTTTAAGTGAGAGTTCAAGTTCGATTCGCAGTTTATTTTTGGTCTCGTCGATAAGAAAATCGAACGCAGAAAACTTTTCCGGCAACTCTTCGAGTAAAATTTTAGTAGGCGGCTCCAATGTTTCCATATCGTAGATTAAAAACTCGGCAAAGTTGCAGACGATAATTTTTTTCGGATGCATGGAAAGCGGCAAGCCCGTGATGTAGCGTTGCGCTTGCTCATACGGCGTCAAAGTC
>JAFPVP010000145.1 GCA_017412925.1 Selenomonadaceae bacterium | reverse complement strand
AGCGCGAACTTTGCGCCCGACTTCGCCGCCGCCTTCATCTGCGCTTTCAAGCTCTTTTTACCGAAGTCCATTGCCGCCGAAATATTTTTCCGCCGCAAGTCCGTTAAAAGTTTGAAGGCATAAACTTCAGCCGCCGCGCCGCCCGCCACCACGAACGCGGCGATTTTTTTATTTTGTTCGGGCAAAAGTCTCTGCAACTCCAGCGCAAGCAAAATTCTTTCTAAGCCCGCCGCGAATCCGACGGCAGGAGTATCTTCGCCGCCGATTTCTTTTATCAGCCCGTCGTAGCGACCGCCGCCCGCCACCGCCGATTGTGCTCCCAGCGGCGCGTATTGTATCTCGAACGCCGTTTTGGTGTAGTAGTCAAGCCCGCGCACCAGCCGATTGTCCACCACGAATTCAACGCCTGCCGCCGTCAGGAAATTTTTTACCGCGCTGAAATGTTCGCGGCACTCGTCGCAAAGGCACGTTTCAATTTTCGGCGCGTCGTCCATGAAATCTTTCAAGCCGTCAATTTTGCAGTCGAGAATTCGCAACGGATTTTTCTCCAGCCGCCGCCGACAATCCCCGCAAAGTTCGTCCGCTTCCTCCGTGAAATATTCCGTCAGCTTGCGTTTAAAAATCGGGCGGCATTCAGGACAGCCCACCGTGTTTATTTTTAATTTTAAATCGTCAAGCCCCAAGCTCCGCAAAAATTCCCACGCCAATAAAATTATCTCCGCGTCGACAGCAGGATTTTTCTCGCCCAGAGCCTCCACGCCGAATTGATGAAATTCTCTAAGCCTGCCCGCCTGCGGTCTGTCGTAGCGGAACATCGAGCCGATATAAAAAAGTTTCACCAGCCCCGCGTTGGCGTAAAGTTTGTTCTGCAGATAGGCGCGCACTGCCGACGCGGTGTTTTCCGGTCGTAACGTTATCGAGCGGTCGCCGCGATCTGTGAAGGTGTACATTTCCTTTTCGACCACGTCCGTGCCCTCGCCTATCCCGCGTTTGAAAAGTTCCGTGTGCTCAAAGGTCGGCGTCCTTATCTCCTCGTAGCCGTAAAGTTCGCAAATCTCGCGGATTTTATTTTCAAGCCACAGCCAGCCGCTGATTTGGCTCGGCAAAATATCTTTGGTGCCTCTCGGCGCATTCGTCAGCAAAATTTTCAACCTCCTATTTGTCGCGATAATGTGAGCCGCATTGTGTAATCTCCGCAATATCGCCGTTCATTTTATAGACGATTCGATTTTTGTAGTCAATTCGTCTACTCCAATATCCGTTCAAATCTCCCGTCAACGGCTCCGGCTTGCCAATTCCTTGATAGCCGTTTCGCTTAATGTCCTCCAGTAGCCGCATAATTTTTCTTATTGTTTTACGGTCGCCGTTCAGCCAATACGAAAAATCTGCCCATGCGTCCTCTGAAAATTGCAACTTACCCATAGACAAGTTTCCTTAACTCGTCAAAAGTTTTTTCTACAACTTGACCGCGCTCAAATTGTTCAATGGATTTTTTTATCCGCGCAAGATTTTCCTCACTGTAAAACGGGTCGTCGGAATTTTTTTCAGTACGATTAACTTTGCGTCTTGGAACGGGCGCGGGTGGCGTGTAAAGTTCATTCGTCAGCATGATTCAACCTCCTCAAATTTTTAAATCGGCGACGGCAACCAACACCGCGCTCCCCGAAATTTTTACCCGTTCGCCCGCAACTTCGCAGTGCAAAATGCCGCCACGTGCCGAAGCTTGCCGCGCTAAAATTTTTTTCTTGCCCAGCCGCTCCGACCAATACGGCGCAATCAAGCAGTGCGTCGAGCCCGTCACAGGGTCTTCCGCAATTTTTATTTTCGGCGCGAACACCCGCGATACACAATCAAAATTTTCGTCCGCCGCCGTCACCGCTTGAATCAGCCCGTCTAATTTCGCGAGCTTGTCCAAGTCCGGCGTTAAATTTTCCACCGCCTCCGCCGAATCTAAAACCAGCAACAAATCGCGGGCAAGGTAAGCTTCCAAAACTTTTGCGTTGACCGCCGCGCTCATCGCCGCCGTCACCGCAATTTTTTTCGGCTCATACGCAGGAAAATTCATCTCGAAAAGTTTTCCCTTGCGCTCGACTGTAAAGCGTCCGCTCAAAGTTTCAAACTCCACGGCGGGCAAATTTTTTTCCACCTGCGTCAAAATCACGAACGCGCTCGCCAACGTCGCATGTCCGCAAAAATCTATCTCAACAGCGGGCGTGAACCAGCGTAGCCGATAAAAATTTTTTTCCTTGACGACAAACGCCGTCTCCGACAAATTATTTTCGCGGGCAATGTTCAGCATTAATTCTTCCGGCGGGAATTTTTCCACGACGCACACCGCCGCAGGATTCCCGCCGAAAATTTTTTCCGTGAAGGCGTCAACTATGTATTGCTTCATTTTAAAATCCTCTTGAAAGCGTTAAAGTTCTGCGTTTCGTTCGGGCGGCAGTATATCGCGAAGACAATTTCCCTAAAGCAGCCCTCGAATTCGGGCAGAATTTTTTTGTAGACGTTCGCGACGACTTCGGGCTTGTTTTGGAACGCGCCGCAACCGAATGCCCCCGTTATAAAAATTTCCGCGCCGTGATGTGCAACGACCGTGAACATGTGTCGAATCCGTTTTTCCTGCAAAGCAAAAAGTTCCTCGTCGCTGATTGTCAAGTTCCTCAAGTTCGGGGCGGCAATCGTCACCACGTCCACCAAGTCCCATTTATCGCGCGGCAGCCGCGCAGGTTTGTCGGTGTCGCTCTTGCAGATGATAATTTCGGGCGTGTAGAGGCAGGCGTCGTCGTGCAGGGAATCGCCGCGCTCCCGATTGACGCTGTAAAATTTTTTCCAATTCGCGTCGGTGTTTAGCACTGGGTAAAGCGTCGTGCAACGGCAAATCGCCTCCTCCTGCGCCCGCGAACCGTGTCGCACTCCGCCGCCGGGGTTTGTCGCCGAGGCAAAGTTGTGCACCGCGATTTTCAGCTCCAAATATCTTCTTTGCATGGAAATCGCCGCGTCCAATGTCCGCCGCTTTGTCACCGACACCGCCGTTTCCTTGAAACGTCGTTTGGGTATCGGCGGATAATAGTCCGGCGCGTAAAATTTCGTTGCCTTGATTGAGTCTTTAATTGCCGCTTTTAAATTTTCGTCCGTCTTGCAAAATGATTCCGTGTCACGAAATATGTCAATCATCTCGTCGCGCGTCACGTATGCCATTTTTTACACCTCCGTAAACTTGCGCCATGACTGCCTCGCGCTTGGCGATGTACCTCTCCAAATCTTTTATGTAAGTTTTCAAGTCCTTTGCGTTGAACGCCGTCCGAATCCGCCACGTGTCAGGAATTTTCGTTGACGCCGCCGCGCCCACGCCTAAAATCGTTTGCCGCTCGCCCATAATTTGAACGTTGTAAATTCCTTCCGCGCCGTGTTTGCACCAGCCCACGTTTTCTATCTGCCCGCTCATGTAGCCCTGCCGATATAAATAGTAAGGATAAAAATTTTCCCCGCGCAGAACTTCGCCCGCATAATCTGCCATGGCGCGAACTTCCTCATCATCTGGCAAATTAAAATCTTCAAGGCGATTGAGTTCGTCGGCAAGGCGCATTTGCATTTTCGACCCGCGCTTTATCGCCAAGGAGTGTATCGTCACGTCGTCGGGGGCAAGCTCCAAAATTTTTTCCAGCGTCGCTTTGAAATCCGCCAATCGCTCGCCCGGCAAACCGATTATCAAGTCCATGTTTATCCGCCACGAGCCAGCCGCCCGCAACTCTTTGAACGCGCGCTCAACGTCCGCCACAGTGTGCTTGCGCCCGATTATGTCCAGCGTCCGTTGATGCATTGTTTGAGGATTCACGCTCACCCGCGTCACGGAGAATTTTTTCATCACGGAAATTTTCTCCGCCGAAATCGTGTCAGGGCGTCCGCATTCCACCGTAAATTCTTCCACGTCCGCGCCGTAAAAATTTTCATAAACCGCCGCCAACATCTCCGCAAAAAAATTTTCCGGTAGCGCAGTCGGCGTGCCCCCGCCAACGTAAATCGTCTGCACCTTCAAGCCGTAACGATTAATCGCCTCCGTTGCCGCCGCCATGTCCCGATTTAATGCCGTCATGAATTCGGCAATGACTTTGTCGGCGGGCAGAGCTTGCGACGGGAACGAACAGTAAAGACAGCGCGTCTTGCAGAACGGTATGCCCACGTACACGCCGATTTTCCCTGCCCCGCTTTTTATTATCGGCAACTGTCGAATCGCTACCTCCGTTAAAAGTTGAGCCTTGCCGCGTTCCGTTAAAAAATCACTGCAGATGCGCCGCGTGATTCTGTCGCGGTCTATCACGCCTTGGCTTGTCACGCCGTAGCCCTCGCTCAGCCAACGCTGAATAATTTTCGTCGGGCGCACACCGTGCATTATCCCGTAGGGCACCTCGTCGAGCGCAAAGTTGGCGACCAGCAACCGGTATAAATTTTTCTTCACCAGCCGATTCACTTCCGCGCCAAAACGTTCTTCCTCCCGCGCCACCGAACTTTTCTTGAAAAAATATTCGTTGCCGCACGACGTAACTTTTAAATGCGTGATTACCCTTCTGCTGATTATCTCGTTGAATATTTCCAGCTCGTCAAAGCCCGCCGCATTTTCCACTTTCAGCGAACGGAGCACCTCGCCCGCCACCTTGTCGAAATCGTATTCGCCGCGCAGTTTTATTTTTTTTGTCAAAAGTCTAAGCCTCCTCCGCGCGGCACTCACTGCAATAGCCGAAAAATTTTACCTCGTGATTCAAAATTTTAAAGCCCGACTTCTTCTCGATATACGCCTCCAGCATTTCCAGCAAGTCCTCTTCAAACTCGATGACCTTTTTGCACTTCAAGCAGATTAAATGGTGGTGGTGATGAATTTTCGGGTCGACGGTGTTCAATTCGTAGCGTGCGCAGCCGTCCCCGAAATCCATGCGCACCAAAATTCCCAGCTCGCTAAGCAAATCCAGTGCCCGATAAACCGTCGCCAACCCGATATCCGAATCTTTTTCGCGAAGAATTTTATAGACGTCCTCTGCGCTCATGTGCCCCGTATGCTCAACGAATATCTGCAGTATCTCCTTGCGTTGCGGCGTCATTTTATAGCCGCCCTCCGAAAGCTTTCCGCGCAGGTCTTTCACGTCGTACAGTTGATGATTTTCGCTCATGTCGTAGCCTCCTTCGCCGTTTGAGTGATTATATCAGTTTTGGCGACTGGTGAAAAGTTAAGATTTTCGTTTCTATTGCAAGCAAAAAAAAGAGCCTGTGCAAAGTTTCCTTCGCACAAGCTCTGAAGTTAATCGTTACTTATTTGCTGATAATCTTTTGTTTATCTGAGTCTGTTGCCTCTTACGGTGCGATTCGTGCCGTTGACGTTGATAACATCGCCGTTGCTGACATCATCGATGACGACCGAGCCGCCGCCGGAGATGTTGAGCGTAAGCTGACCGTTTCTCAACGCGGAACTGCTGAACGTGCCGCCCGTCGAGCCATCGGAATTGAGGATCTGCAACATATCGCCGCTCTCGTAGTCATAGATGGTATCTTTGCCTTCGCCCGGCTTGTAGATGAAGACGTCGTTGCCCGCGTCGCCGTACAAGCTATCGTTGCCTGCGCCGCCCCACAGCGTGTCGTTGCCGGCACCACCGTAGAGGAGGTCAGCACCTGCGCCGCCTTCGAGGGAGTCAGCACCTTTGCCGCCGTACATCGTGTCGTTACCTGCGCCGCCGAGGACTGTATCATTATCATCGCCGCCGTTGAGCACGTCGTTGCCTGCGCCGCCGTCGAGGAGGTCTTTACCTGTGCCGCCGTTAAGTCTGTCATCGCCAGCGTTGCCGTACAGGCTATCGTTTCCTGCGCCGCCGACCAGCGAATCAACGCCTTTGCCGCCGCGGAGGATGTCATTGCCCTTTCCGCCGTCCACGACATATGAACCGGAGCCAGATGCCGCCCACAGCGAATCGTTGCCTGCGCCTGCTACCAACGTTGCCGCCGTGCCCGTCAACTTGATGTAGTCGTTGCCGTCGCCGCTATTGATTCTGGCGTTGTTGCCGCTACTCACTATCGAATCGTTGCCCTTGCCCGAGTGAATTGCAAGCCCGTTGCCAGCGTTCGTGATCGTGTCAGCACCGGAGCTACCCGTCAACGTCTGGTTGGTGTAGGTGCCTTTCGTCATCGACAACTTGTAGTTGCCAGCGTTGCTGTCGACTTTGAGGTTGCTGTCGATGTTAGCCGCACTCAACTGCACAGTGCCCTTGCTCACAGCTGCCAGCGTCGAGCCAGCCGCCACGCCGCTAAGTTTCAGAGACGTTGTCGAGCCGCCCTTATCGTACGAGACGCTTGTCTTGTCGCTGCTGAGCGTGTAGCCTGCTTCGGTGTAATCAGTCAGGTAGGAGACCGAGCCATTGGTTATGTCGCTCCACTTGTCGACCGCCGCCGCCTGTTCGTTCATGCCGTTGCCAAGTTCGAGCGTGTAGCCGTCTGTCTTGATCGTGAGCGCAGTGCCGTCCGTGCTGACTGCCGTCTTGCCGACGCGCAACACATTGCCGCTGATGTTGAAGCTCTTCGCGGTTGCAGTGCTTGCATAACCTTCAACTTCAACCGACTTGCTCGTTGCCTCGTCGTAGGTAACAGTCTTGCCGTCGACTGTGTAGCCAGCAGTCTTGCCCTTGCTGGTGAAGACGCCGTCTTCAAACGAAGCCGCAACGGTCTCAGGTGCATTCATGCCGTTGCCAAGTTCGAGCGTGTAGCCGTCCGTCTTGACCGTGAGCGGGGTGCCGTCCGTGCTGACTGCCGTCTTACCGATGCGCAACACGTTGCCGCTGATGTTGAAGCTCTTCGCGGTTGCAGTGCTTGCATAACCTTCAACTTCAACCGACTTGCTCGTTGCCTCGT
>JAFPVP010000144.1 GCA_017412925.1 Selenomonadaceae bacterium | reverse complement strand
CTACATAAAGCGCGGCTTCGTTTATGCCATGCAGAAAAAAGCAGAACCTTTTGTAGAAGATTTTAAGCGGGCACTCGCGCTGAACAACGACGCAGTTGGCGTTCATTTTGTCAAAGCTGTCATGGCGGAGTCACTCGGCGACAAAGCTCAAGCCGCGCAGGAATATCGCGCCTTCGTCAAGGACGCCGACATTATTTATTACGACGTGGAGATTATCGCAGCACTCGATAGAATTGTTGAGCTTGAGGAGGCGAACTGACATGAAAATTTTTTCTGCGCTGACAATCGCCCTGCTGATAATTTTTCAAACGGTCGGCTTGGCGGCGACTGGAACTTTCTCGGCGAGCGGCGAATATCTGATGAGCGACTACGACACGCCCGAAATCGCTGAAGAAATTGCCCTAGACTTCGCCAAACAAAATGCCGCCGAGCAAGCAGGGATTTATCTCGAAAATTATTCGCGTTCGATGGATTCCGAAGTCGAAGAAGACGAAGTTAAAACCGTTGCCAGTTCAAAAGTCGAAGTGCTGACGAAAAATATCACGCGCCAACCCCAGAGCAACGGAAGAATTTTACTTCGCGCGGACATCAAAGCGACGGTCGACACCTCCGAGCTTTATAACTTCCTTGCTCAAGAGCGTGAACAACGGCAAATGGCAATTCAGCAATACAAAGAACTGCAAGCAATGAACGAAAAGATTAAGCAGGACATTGCCGACTTTCAAGCAAAGCTCGCCGCGATTAAAGACGACGTTAAGGACGAGGATTTACTTGTCGAGCAGGAGCGAATCAACCGCGAATTCTTATCCAAGCAAAAGCTAGAAGAGTTCGCCGTAGAATTGAAAGCGTATATTTCCGATGCCGGAATCGACCTCAATAACATACAGGTTCTTTTGGCTGACTTAAACAGAATCGGAGCGACGATTGACGAGGCTATTAAGTTCGACCCGAAAAATTTTGGGGTGTATTTTTTCCGCGCCGGCGTGCTCAATACTGATAACCGTGCAAAGAAAATTTTTGATTACAACAAAGCGATAATCCTCAATCCAAATCAGGCAAATTTGTATACTTCTCGTGGCAACAACTATGAAAACTTGAAAGATTATCCCGCCGCGCTGAAGGATTATACACGAGCAATCGAACTCGACCCTAAAGATACATGGGCTCTTAAACAACGCGCCGATTTATATTGTAAAAAGTTAAATGAGCCAGTTCGCGCCGTTGAAGACTATAGCCGAATCATAAAATTAGAGCCTGAAGACGGTTTCGCCTACATGGGGCGCGGTGACGCCTATGCTAGTTTGAAAAATTATTCGCAAGCTGTCAAAGACTATACGACGGCTACGACCATTGCTCCGAAATTTATTTTCGCCGACCATCGCCCAATGGCTTATTGTTCTCGCGCAGATATTTTCGTTGAGCAGAAAAAATTTGATCAAGCTGTCGCCGACTACGATAAGGCTATTATTTTGACGAAAGAGGTCGCTAAAAAATCCGAAAGCTGGTCAAAAACTTTTCTTGAACAGACCATTGCGCTCTATGAAATAAAGAAACAAGACGCCCTCAAAGAAAAGAATTCCGCTGTAATGGGTGCTACTGCTCAAACGACGCAGGCAAAAGATATTGAAAAGAAATTCGGCAAAATAAATTCTGATGACAAAAATTCTTTAATGAAACGCGCCAACGCTTATCGTGATGCACAGATTTACGACCGTGCTATTAAAGATTATAGTCAAGTCATAAAGCTCGTTCCGAAAGATTTTTGGGCTTATTATTATCGTGGCGATTGTTATGAAAAATCAAATGACTTTGCGCGTGCTCTCGAAGATTTTAACCAGATAATAAAAATTGCACCGGAAAAAGGAATCTGCTATAGGCGGCGCGGGCTTTATTACAAGAACAGGGAAGATTATCCTAACGCCCTGAAAGATTACACGAAAGCTATTGAGGTAGAGCCAGACTACGCTGATTATTATGATTCGCGTGGAAAAATTTATATCAAACTCGGCGACTATTACAAAGCTTTTGCCGATTACGATAAGGCCATTGAGGTCAGTACAAGCTTGAGAGACAAAAAAGGTTATCTTGAAAATAAACTCATTGCGCTTCTTGCTCGAGCCGAAATGTACAAGAAACAAGGAGATAATGACAAAGCCCTTGCCGATTATGAAGAGGGAATTAAATTGACTTCAGCAGAACGAATGGACTCTATTTATTGGAACCCAAACCGCCTGAAGGAGTTTCAAGGAAAATACCTCGCGCTCAAAAAGGAAAACTTACCTGACGACCTCGAAACTTTTATTCAGAGTGGAAAACATAACTTTAAAAAGGGATATTATCCCAATGCACTAAGGGATTTGAATCGTGCCTTGCAAATTAATCCTAATTCAGCCGAGGCTTACGTATGGCGCGGCGTCGTTTACAGATACATGCGCAAATTTCAAGAAGCATTTTCAGATTGGGAACAGGCAATAAAAATTAATCCTCGGTGTGAAGAAGCTTATTTTCGGCGTGGCTTGGCTTATAGCGACGTAAACAATCATGAATTGGCAATATCTGATTACAACAAGGTTTTGGAAATAAATCCAAACAACAAACAAGCATACGCCAACCGCGCTACGAATTACGAAGCTCTTGGCGAATACAAAAAAGCTCTTGCGGATTATAATCGCGCTCTTGAAATGGAACCGAACGATAGGACTTTAATTTCTATGAGGCAAAAATTACTTGAAAAAATGAGCAACGATTAATAATAGTCTTGGACAAAAAAATTATCCCGTCGAAAGGCTCGGCGGGATTTTTTTTATTTGATGATGATTATTTAAGAGCGGCGGCGAAGGTCAACTTGCCGTTATCGGCGTGCACAGAATAAGTTACGCGTCCGCGAGTCGTCGTCCAATCGTAGGGGTCTTCGGTCGAGACCTCTTTAAGCATACGCAAATCGCGCAAAACTTCGCTGCGGTCGTCGATGTCGAGTTCGGGATTGAGCGTAGCGATTAAAAGCCCTAAGACGTTTATAACTTGGAAGGACTCGTCTTGATTCTTAGGTTCGGCAAAAAGTTTAAGTTTGGTAATTTGTTCGTCCACGACCGTGCCTTCAAGAGTAAGCGTCGGAGAAAATTCGTGGCGAGCCTTCGTGCGGAGGCATTGAATTTCTCTTGTAACTCTTTGGGCGTTAAGCTCCATTCAAACCCTTTGCTACTGCCGAAGATATTTTCCATGTTGCCAGCGGATATATTAGCGTAGATAAAAAAACACCATAAACACGGCAGCAAGCGCAAGGTTGGTCTTCTTGTCGAAGGTCGAATACTTGTACATGAACAACCAGCCGAGCGGCGGAAGGAAAATCAGAAGCGTAATCATCGCCGCAGGCTTTATGTAAGTCGTCAAAACGTCTGCTCCTTTCGTAAAAAAATTAGCCCGCCGAATTTCGACAGGCTGAATTGGAAGAATATTTATCACTCGAATTGTGGACGATTTAGCCGAGAACCTCCAGCAAGTCGTCGGTGCCCGCCTTGACATCGCCAGTCTTGAGCGGGCGGACTGTGCCGTAAGCGGAAGAATTGGTAACGATAAGCGGGGTAGTGACAGGGTAGCCCGCCTTGTGAATCGCATCAATGTCGAAGGTGACGAGCAAGTCGCCGCGTTTGACTTCTTGACCGTCGGTGACGTGAACTTCAAAATGCTGACCGTCAAGCTTAACGGTGTCGATACCGATATGCATTAAGAGTTCCGCGCCGTCGGGCGTGACCATGCCGATAGCGTGTTTGGTCGGGAAGATAAGAGTAATTGTGCCGTCAGCCGGAGCAACCAATTTACCTTCGGAAGGCTCGACAGCAACGCCGTCGCCCATAGCACGCGAGGCAAATCCGTCGTCGGGAACTTCGTTCATGAGCATCATACGACCGGTAAGGTGTGCGCCGAAAGTAGCGTCGGGCATCTTGGGCTTCTCTTCCTCAGCCGCCGCAGCACCGCCGCCGCCGCTTGCACCTTCAAGAATCGAACGATCAATCTTGCCAGCGCGAATATCTTCAACAAATTCTTCAAAGTTCGCCTTGACAATCGTGACGCTCGGACCGTAGATAACTTGGATAGCGTTGCCTTTGATGACGACGCCGCCCGCGCCCGTAGATTTAAGGATAGCCTCGTTGACTTTGGAGCCGTCAATCAGCGTCAAGCGCAAACGTGTCGCGCAGCAGTCAATTTCCGTGACGTTATCGACGCCGCCAACACCGCTCAAGATAGTTGCAGATTTCTGTTGGTCAGGAGTGAGACTTGCAAGAGCCGCAGAACCTGCACCGCCGCCAGCCACGCCAACGCCGGTTGCCTTCTGATAATCGGCTTTGGACATCATCTTAATTTCTTCGTCGTCAGCTTCACGACCGGGCGTCTTCAAATCCCATTTCATGATGAAGAACTTAAACGTTACGAAGTAGAGCACGGCGTAGACCGCGAAGACCGGCAACATCATCATCCAGTTAGTTTTATCTTGACCAGGCAAGACGCCGTAGAGGATAAAGTCAATTAAACCGTCGGAGAAAGTTGTACCCATTGCAATGCCTAGGATATGGCACGTTGCAAAGGACAAGCCCGCGTAGAAAACGTGGATAGCGAAAAGTTCTTTCGCGAGGAACAGGAACGTGAACTCGATAGGCTCAGTGATACCGGTGAGGAAGGACGTTAAGCCGACCGAGAAGAGCAGGGAGCCCGCCGCCTTTTTCTTTTCGGGACGAGCGCAGGTGTACATAGCGAACGCCGCCGCTGGAAGACCCGCCATCATGAAGGGGAACTTGCCCATGAGGAAGCGAGCCGCGTCAACGGAGAAATGCTCCGTGTTCGGGGACGCCAATTCCGCAAAGAAAATGTTCTGCGCGCCCATGACAGTTTGTCCGTCGATGACAGCCGTGCCGCCAAGACCAGTCTGCCAGAACGGCAAATAGAAAATGTGGTGCAAGCCAAAGGGGATAAGTGCACGTTCACAGCAGCCGAAGAAGAAGGTGCCGAAGTAGCCAGAAGCTTGAACGACACCGCCGAGTGCGAAAATGCCCGTCTGAATGAACGGCCACACGAAATACATGATGACGCCCACGATAATGCCGAAAATCATACAAACAATCGGGACAAAACGTGTGCCGCCGAAGAACGAGAACGCGGGCGGGAGTTGCATTTTATAATAACGATTGCAAAGTTCAGCCGCGACCAAACCTGTAACGATACCCGCGAAAACACCCATCTGCAAAGTTGTAATACCAAGGACTGTGGTTATCGCGCCTTCTTTAACGCTGGGGTCAATCGAGCCGTCAGCGTGAATGGAGTTATCAAGTCCCAAGAAGACGTGAATCGTTGTGAGCATAACAAGATAAAAAATTGCCGCGCCAAGGACAGCGATACCTTTTTCCTTTTTCGCCATGCCGAGGGCAACTGCCAGCGCGAATATCAACGGCAAGTTGCCGAAGATAGCTCCGCCGACGTTGGAAAGAATGAGCATGAAACTAAATAGCGCACTGCCGGGGTGAAGAGCACTCTCCAAGCCGTAAGCCGCGATAGTCGTCGGGTTCGAGAACGAGGCACCGATACCCAACAACACGCCCGCGAACGGCAACACGGCAATCGGCAGGAACAATGACTTACCGATCTGTTGCGCTACGGCAAATGCCGAACCGCCTCCGTCACTCATGCAAAAAACCTCCTTACCTTTGAACGAAAAATTTTCTTCCGAGTGAAAAATATCCTCCTTCCCAAATTTATTTTTCTATATGGAGTCAAGATTAACTTGCCCCTTCCCGCAAAAGGAGGAAACTCTTGCCGAGCTCCTCCTTTTTTGCAAGAACATTTACGAAATTATACATGCCGCCCGCTTTTTTGTCCACCGATTGCTAAAATATTTTGTATTGGCGGCAACGATAGGAATTCTCCTTGACCTCGTAAAGATTTTTAAAGGCGGAGAGAAATTTACTCAACTTGCTGTGTCCCGAATCTTTTAAGCTGAGATTTTTTTGTATGATAAAATTCCCCGCTTGCCCCAAATTTACGAAGCCCTCTTTGTCGCCGTAAGTCTTCGCCGCCTCGCGCAAAACGTCATGGATTGTTTGAATTTTTTTATCGCGGTCGCTTTGCAGGCGGCTGTCGCTTATCGGAATAATTTTCGGGTTCGCGGCGACGGGCGCGGCTGAAATATTTTCCGTGTCGAACAAAGACATTTGAACGGGCGCAGGAGAATTTTTTTTCGCGGAATTAAGAGCGGGCTTTTCTTCCGATTTAATTTCTGCGGGCGCGTCAAGGTCGATAAATTCATCGCAAGCCACTCGAAAAGAATTCGCCGCTTGAGAATTGCCCATGCCGATAATTTTTATTCCGCCCTCGCGCAGACGAACGGCAAGCGGAGTAAAGTCGCTGTCATTGGAGTCGAGCGCGAAAATTTCAGCTTTGCCGCCGTAAAGCACGTCCATTGCGTCAATCACCAAGGACATATCGGTTGCGTTTTTGCCCGCCACAAAGTCGGGTTGCTGAATGGCGCGCAGGGAAAAATTTAAAATGCACTCGTTCCAGCCGTGCAGAGAAAATTTTTCCCAGTTGCCGTAAATGCGCCGGATAAAAATTTCGCCGCGCCTTTCCAGAGCGTCGATAATCTGCTTGCCGAATTTGGCTGAAATGTTGTCTGCGTCGATGAACAGCGCGATTTTTTTTGCCGCCATAAAAACCTCAATAGCAATCGACGGCACGAATCGCGGCGAATTGAATAAAATCGCTAGCCGAGACGGGGTCGCCCTCAATTATCGCCTGCTCCACGGCTTGGAGATTTTCCGCCGCGATTTGAATTCGTTCCGCGCCGAACTCTTCCTTGACTTTCTTCCAAAGATTTTTCCGCGAAGTTTTTGTATCCTTATAAACGGCGTGATTATAAAAAATATTCATGGACGCTTCATTTTTGGCGGCGTCGCAGTTAAAGAAGATAAAAACTTTACTTGCTTTAGCCATACTGATAAAACTCCCTTCAAAAATTTTTGACACCGCCGCATTATAACCAATTTCCGCGTTAAAGAAAAGCAGAATTTTTTATCCGTTGACTTAGAGCGCGATTTATGATTTATTCTTGCCAGACGAGGTGAGCATTATGACGGAAAAAAATTTGCTTGAACTGTTGCGCAGCTACAAGGCGGGCGAAATTGCGGAGGAAAAAATCCTCGCCGAGCTGAAAAATTTTTCATTGGCGACGGAGAGTTTTGGCTTTGCGAACATTGACCACGGGCGCGAATTGCGGCAGGGTTTCCCCGAAGTGATTTATTCGCCGGGCAAGACTAAGGAGCAACTCAAAATTATTTTCAAGAATCTTTACGAGCGGAGCGCGGGGAATTTGATTGCAAGTCGAGCCACGCGCGAGCAATTTGAATTTTTGCGCGGAGAAATTCCAGCGGCGATTTACGACGAGACGGCGCGAATGATTTACGTTGACCGCGACAAAACTTTACAGCGCGACGAGCAGAAAAAAATTTTAATCGTGACGGCGGGGACAAGCGACGTGCCCGTTGCCGAAGAGGCGCGCTTGACGGCGTATCTTTGGGGCAATGCGGTTTCGACGTGCTATGATTGCGGCGTCGCGGGAATTCATCGGCTGTTCGCGCACATGGAGGAAATTATTTCGGCGAACGTGATAATCGTGGTGGCGGGCATGGAAGGAGCTTTGGCGAGCGTGGTCGGCGGGCTGACGAATCGCCCTGTCATCGCGGTGCCGACGAGTGTTGGTTATGGCGCGTCGTTTCAAGGGCTGGCGGCACTTTTGGCAATGCTAAACAGTTGCGCGGCGGGCGTTAGCGTCGTCAACATTGATAACGGTTTCGGCGCGGGCGTGTTGGCGGCTAAAATTAATCGTGTGAGGTGAATCATGCTTAAAAAATTTTTTGCGTTGATAATCTGCGCGGCGTGCATGAATTTATTTTCTGCGTGCGGCGCGGAAAAAGCAATTAGGAATGAGGAATTAGGAATGAGGAATTTTGTTTCCAGCGATAGCGTCACGTTGAACAGCGGCTACGACATGCCGCGCTTGGGCTTGGGCACGTGGACGCTTGACGACGACACGGCGGAGAATTGTGTTTACTACGCGCTGAAGGTCGGCTATCGATTGATTGACACGGCGAGATATTACGGCAACGAAGTCGGCGTTGGTCGTGGAGTGCGGCGGGCGATTGACGACGGAATTGCCACGCGCGAAGAAATTTTTATCACGTCGAAGATTATGCCCGGCAACTACAATTCTCCCGACGCGGCGATTGACAATTCTTTGCGGAGTTTGAATTTGAATTATATCGACTTGATGTTGATTCATCAGCCTGGCTACAACGACGAGGAAGTTTATCGGGCATTGGAGCGCGGCGTCAAGGCGGGCAAGATTCGTTCGATTGGCATTTCAAATTACTACACGCCGCGAGACTTCGACAGGATAAAAAATATCGCGACGATTGTCCCCGCCGTGATTCAAAACGAAAATCACCCGTACTATCAGAACGCCGAGCTTCAAGCTTACGTAAAAAAATTCGGCACGGTCGTAGAGAGCTGGTATCCTTTCGGCGGGCGCGGCAACACGAAAAAAATTTTCTCCGACGCGACGATTCAGAGCCTCGCCAAAAAATATTCCAAGACGCCCGCGCAGATTATTTTGCGTTGGCAGATTCAGGCGGGCTACGTCGTGATTCCAGGCTCGTCGAATAAAAATCACATCGCGGAAAATTTTAACGTGTTCGACTTCAGCTTGACGCCTGAGGATATGGAGCTAATGCGCGGCTTGAATAAAAATCGCCGCTTTGAAAATTGGTGACTTCGCCGCGTAACGAATTCGTTTCGGCAGCGTATAAGCTTTAAAAAAACTTTTGGAGGCGATTGACATGACGAACGAATTCCTTACCGACGTGCAACTCGACACAGTTTGCGGCGCAAATCAAATCCCGATGATAAAAGAACCGCCCGCCAACAAAATCCCGCCGCGCCCAACGACAAATACGAAACGCGAACTGAAAGTTCCGCTTATAACAATCGTGCCGTTTCCTTACATCAAAGATACCGCGTGAAATAACTTGACACAAAACGCCTCGGCTACGGTCGGGGCTTTTTTCGTGCGCGGAAAAATTTTTCGGTTCGCTTGATAAATGCGGCTGGGGAGGTAAAATAATAACATGTTATTTCATTTTACAAACGGGAGGAGATCTATATGCGATTGGTCAGATTCTTTTCGTTACTTGCGGTTGCGGTGTTGTGCACGGTGGCATTTTCGGCGACGGCGTCGGCGAGACCGGAAATCCATTACAAAATCGATAACGTCTATTTGCCCACCCCAGGCGAGGCGACGATTGAAGGTCACTTCGAGAACAACGGCGACACCGACGCTTACGCCAAATGGGTCGAATTTGACTTGATACTTACGGCGGACAACGGTCAGCAGATGTGGGCGGACTACGGCATTAAGCATAACTTCGACATTTACATTCCCGCTTACAGCTCCATTGAATACACGTTTTATATCCAGCACCCTGACATCCCCGAATATCACAACAGCTTTAATTGGCAATACAAGAGGATGCGTACCCATTGGGATACGAGCGCAGGTTGATTGAACATGAACGAACAAAAATTTTCGCTCAAAAAATTTCGCGCCGCGCTTGCCGTGCTAATTTGTTTTGCGGTCGGCATTTTGTTGACGGTGCCCGCTGAAACTCACGCGGCAAAAACAGTCACGGTTGCCGAAAGCGTCGCTGCTAAAAATATCAGCGGGATTGTCGGCGTGTGGCGCGAACAAAACGTCCCCGAACCTAAGCTGTTGACAGTCAGCGCGGACGGCACCTATCAACTGCTTTACGGCGGCGGCGGCGTGGTTTACGGCACGGTCAAGTTGACTTTCGACGAACACCCCGACGGCTCGAAGTCTGAATGGTACACTTTATACGACGGCAACGGCGAATTTTGGATTGCCTTCGCGAAAGACAAAAATCCCGCCGAACAGACGGAACTTCGCTCCGGTCACGACGGCGCAACGTACTTTGCACGCGCCGATGAAAATATTTACCATAATACAAGCGCGGGCGTCACGGCGGGCGATTATCTCGGCGTATGGGGTTGCGGCAGGTGCACAATCGACATCGCGGCGGACGGCGATAATTACGTCGTCGACATCAAATGGGCAAGCAGTGCCGCCGAAGGCAGCCATTGGACGTATAATTGCGCCTACAACGCTCATTGCGCGATTCTCATTTGCAACGGCGGCGGCGTCCGTGAGGATTATGTTTTCACGGAGGACGGCGCGGCAACCTTCGACAGAAAATACAGCGACGGATACGCTACGTTCGTCCTGCGCGAAGGCACGCTGACTTGGCTTGACCGCAAAGAAAACGTCGGCGACTCAATGATATTTTTGAACAGCCCGCCGAACTGACATGATTTTATATATTCTGCTTGCGGTCGGCGGAATATTTCTTTTGCTGAAATTCGACAGGAAACGGAACAAATTTTTATTCGCGGTCGCAGTGATTTGCACGGCGGTCGGATTGACGCTTGTCGTCGCGACTTTGCTGTTAGTATCTGCCGCGAGTAACAAATAATCGGTGAAAATCAGCCTCGGCTACGGTCGGGGCTTTTTTCGTTGGCAACGGGTCTTGAAATATTTTTTTGCGTGTGTTAGCTTAAGCAGATAAAGGAGGCTTATTAATGGAACAACAGATAAAGGAATTGCGCGAGCGAGCTCAAGGCGCGATAAAAAATTCCGCGACGCTCAAAGAACTCGACGATGTGCGCGTAAAGTTTTTGGGCAAGAAGGGCGAACTTACCGGCTTACTGCGCGGCATGAGCAAACTTTCTGCCGAGGAGCGACCGCTTGTCGGAAAAATCGTCAACGAGGCACGCGCGGAGCTTGAAACTTTAATCGCGGAAAAAAATTCACAGCTCAAGGCGGCGGAACTTGAAAAAAAATTGGCGTCGGAGAAAATCGACGTGACGTTACTAGGTCGCCGCGTGCATGAAGGACATCTTCACCCGCTGACGTTGACGTTAAACCGCGTCAAAGAAATTTTCGTGAGCATGGGCTACAGCGTCGAGGAAGGTCCCGAAGTCGAGACAGATTATTACAACTTCGAGGCGTTGAACTTGCCCAAAGACCACCCCGCCCGCGATATGCAGGATTCATTTTACATCACCGAAGATATTTTGCTCAGAACGCAAACTTCGCCGGTGCAGGCGCGGACTATGGAGCGTCACAAAAACAACGAGCCGATTAGAATGATTGCGCCTGGCAGAGTTTATCGCCGCGACGATTATGACGCTTCGCACTCGCCGATGTTCACGCAGGTCGAAGGCTTGGTTATCGACAAGGGAATTTCTTTTGCCGACTTGAAGGGCACGCTTGAGGACTTTAGCAAGAAAATTTTCGGCGAGAAAACTAAAATTCGTTTGCGTCCGAGTTTCTTTCCGTTCACGGAGCCGAGCGCGGAGGTTGATGTCTCCTGCGTCATGTGTCACGGCGAAGGTTGCCGCGTCTGTCAGGGAACGGGCTGGCTTGAAATTTTGGGCGCGGGCATGGTTCACCCCGACGTTTTAAAGATGAGCGGCTACGACCCTGCAGAAGTCAGCGGCTTTGCGTTCGGCATGGGCATTGAACGCATTGCAATGTTGACTTACGGGCTGGACGATATGCGCTTGCTTTACGACAACGACGTTAGATTTCTTAAGCAATTTTGAGGCGGTGATTTCATGCAAGTTTCTACCAAATGGCTGAAGGATTACATTGACATAGATTTGACGGCGGACGAGTTGGCGGAGAAATTCACGCTGGCTGGCATTCCCGTCGAAAACGTGATTCACGCGGGCGCAGGTTTGGAAAAAGTTGTAACGGGTCGAATCGAGGAGCTTAAAGAGCACCCTGACAGCGACCACCTGTTAATTTGCCAAATGAACGTCGGCGCGGAAAATCTTTTGCAAATTATCACGGGCGCGAGCAACGTCAAAGAGGGGCAAATTGTTCCCGTCGCGCTGGTCGGAGCAAATCTCCCTTGCGGCAAAAAAATTTCTAAGGGAAAAATGCGCGGCGTCGTTTCAAACGGCATGTTGTGTTCGGCTAACGAAATGAACATTGAGGGCGACTCCAGCGGCATTTACATTTTGCCGGAAGATACGCCGATTGGATTGCCCGCCGCCGAAGTTTTAGGGCTTGACGACGACATTTTGGAATTTGAGTTGACGGCTAATCGCGGCGATTGTTTCAGCGTGATTGGTTTAGTTCGCGAGCTGGCTGTCCTTACCAAAAAAACTCCGCGCTTCCCCGAAATTAAAGTTGACGAGGACGACGCGGTGGAGGCTTCTGCTCTTGTTAAAATTGGAATTGACGCGGAGGATTTATGCGGGCGATTTTCTTCGCGCGTGCTGACGAACGTCAAACTTGCGCCGTCGCCGGATTGGATGGTTAGACGGCTTGAGGGCGCGGGAATGCGGGCGATTAACAACGTCGTCGACGTGACAAATTTTGTGATGCTGGAAATGGGGCAACCTCTCCACGCTTACGATTTCGACAAAGTTGTTGGTCACCAACTGACTGCGCGGCGTGCTGTTGAAGGCGAACCGCTCCACACGCTCGACGACACGAATCGACTTGCAAAGGGCGGCGAACTTGTCATCGCGGACGCGGAAAAGGCGGCGGGCTTGGCGGGCATCATGGGCGGCTTTGAAAGCGAAATCACCGAGGCAACGACGACCGTTATCCTTGAGGCGGCGAGTTTTAATTCCGCGTCAATCAGGCGGACTTCTCGCGCGGTGGGCATTCACTCCGAGGCGAGCGGACGTTTTGAACGCGGCACCAACGAGAAAGGCACAGTCGCGGCGTTGGACAGGGTCGCGCAACTTCTTCAGGAAATGGGCGCGTGCAAAGTCTGCAAAGGCGTCGTCGACGTTTATCCGAATCCCAAGCCCGAAATCAAAATTAAATTCACGCCCGCGCAGATAAATTCTCGGCTGGGCACAAGCTACACCGACGCGGAAATTGTCGACGTGCTGGAGGCGTTGGGCTTTAAGATTGAACCGCTTGGCGTTGTCGATGAATTGACGGACGAGGTTGTTGATAAATTTGCGGAGGCTACAAAAAATATCGGGAAGGCGGCGCGCGAGCTTAGCAAGAAATCGACAGTCGAGGGCTTCGTGAAAAATTTCGGCGCGAGTCTCGGTGAGCTGTTCAAAAATGCCGACGCTAAAGCTACCGACGACGTGCTGAAAAATTCCGGCGTCGAAAGCTTCATGAAAAATATCAGCGAAACTTTCGGCGGCGCGATTAAAAATGTCGAGATGAAAATTTCTTCCGCGTATGAAGCGACCGTTCCCGAATGGCGCAACGATGTCAGCTTGCCCGACGATTTATCGGAGGAAGTCGCGCGGATTTACGGCTTCGATAAAATTCCGTCGACGCTCCCGAAAGGCAATCAGCAAGGTCATCAATCGGCGACGCAAAATTTCATCGACAAGATAAAAGAAATTCTGTCAAGCCTGGGCATGTGCGAGGAACTTTCTTTTGCGTTCACGAGCGAGGCGATGTTCGACAAAATGCGCGTGCCGACCGATTCAGAATTGCGCCGCGCAGTGCCGATTATGAATCCGTTGACGGACGAGGCTCCGCTCCTGCGCACAACTTTGCTTGCGTCAATTTTCGAGAACGCCGCGCGAAACTTCAGCCGCAAAAACGAGGACGTGCGCCTCTTCGACGTGGCACCGGTCTTCCTGCCGAAAAAATTACCCGTGACGGAATTGCCGCGCGAGAAATATCAAGTCGTCGGACTTTTGATGGGACGCCGCGAGCCTAAAGGTTGGTCGCAGGACGCCGCGCAGGTTGACTTCTACGACGCAAAGGGAATCGTTGAGGAGCTTTTGGCGGGCTTGTCGATTGCAAATTATTTCGTGGAGGCGGGCGAACATTATGCACTGCACCCCGGAAAAACCGCCGTCTTCAAGAAAGGTCTGGACGTTCTGGTCACGGTCGGCGAAGTTCACCCCGCCGTTGCCGAGGCGTTGGGCATTAAGAAAAAAATTTACGTCTTCGAGGCGGACATCGACACTTTGCAGAAATTCGCCGCGAAGAAATTCACGTTGGAAGCTCTGCCCAAATATCCGTCAATCAGCCGCGACTTAGCAATTTTGGTTGAGCACGACACGGCGGCGGGCGACGTGGAAAAAGTTATCGTCAAGAGCGGCGGAAAATTTTTCAAGGGCGTGACGCTCTTTGACGTGTACACCGGCGAGCGCATTCCCGCCGATAAAAAATCTCTGGCGTTCGCGCTGGAGTTCCGCTCCAACGAGCGCACGCTCAAGGACGAGGAGGCGGACGACGCATTCAAAAATATTTTGGCGGCGGTTGAAAAGGATTTCGGCGCGACCTTGAGGAGTTGATGTTATGGCGGTCAAGGACGATAAACCTGTCGGCGAAATGCGGCGCGTCGAAGTGGAAATTTTCGGCGAGGTGTACCGCTTGCGCACCGAAGACCCCGACGGCTTGGCAAAACTTGTTCGCATGGTCGATTCGACAATGAAATCCATTTCGCAGAGCACGCGGACTTTCGCGGGTAGCCGCATTGCAGTTTTGGCGGCTCTTAAAATCGCCGAGGATTATGTTCAGCTCAAAAAAGACTACGACGAACTTATTCAGCTCCTCGACGAAAACAAATGACTTGTCTTGCAATTGCCCGCCTCCTGTGATAAAATTCGGCTTGCAAATATCGGAAGCAATATCAATTCAAGCGACGAAGAAATTTTCTTAACTTCGTTGCTTGTTTTGCCTAAGGAGGGAATTATCATGGACGTAACTGTACAAGGCGGCACGAAAAAGGGCACGAGCGGCGACGATAATCTCTACACGCTCGTGATAAGTTACAATTCAAAGACCGACGTCAGGACATTCACTCATTACAAAAGGCTCAACGGTTTGGCGGGCGACGATCATTTAGAAAACAACGTCTCTATCTCGCCCGTGACACTAGACGGCGGCGACGGCAACGACACTATCGACAACCTGCGCGGCGGTCACAAAGGTTTGATTCTCGGCGGCAACGGCAACGATTATATTTCCAACGGCGATTATAATCACGGCAACAATTACGTCACAATCAACGCGGGCACGGGCGACGATTACATTTACCATTACGGCAAAAATGTTTCAATGCTCGGCGGCGACGGCTCCGACACCATTTACGGCTACAACAGCTCCAATGCCTCAATCGACGCGGGCAAAGGTCACGATTACATTTCAAACACCGGCAGCAAGTCATCGATAAAAGGCGGCACGGGCAACGATACAATTTACAATTACGGCGACAACTCCACGCTCTGGGGCGACGCGGGCGACGACAATATTTCGGGCTACGGCTCCAAAGTCACGGTGTATGGCGGCGCAGGCAACGACACGCTCAAGGGCGGCGGCAACAACAGCGAAAGTCTCGGCGCAAATATTCTGCTCGACGACACAATCGGCACAAATTATTTTTCGCTCGCCTACACAAAAAAAAGTAGCCTCCTCAGCGGCGCGGGCAACGATTCCGTCAGCACGGAAGTCAACAATAAAGCTCTGATTAAGTTGGGCGAAGGCAAAAACTCCCTAAGCTCGCACAACGATAAAAACTCCACGATTGTTTCCGGCAGCGGCAACGACAGCTTAATTTTTTACAACGCCACAAATCTTTCCGTCAATAGCGGCGACGGCGACAACTGCATCAATTTCTGGGACTCGTCGTATTCAATCAACTCAACGAAAAACAAAATTCTCGCGGGCAAGGGCAATGATATCGTCGTTAATAACAGCAATTACGTTTCGATTTCGACGGGCGCGGGCAATGATTCAATCAATCACGTCGGCTCGAACTCAACCATACGTGGCGGCAGTGGCGACGATTGGATTTACAATAACGACGGCGAACGCGATTACGGACACAACAACTCTATCAGTTCGTTCAATCTGATTGACGGCGGCACGGGCAACGATACCCTCGAAAACGCCTGCGACAACGTGACACTCATCGGCGGCAACGGAAATGATTATCTTTCAAGCGGCGGCGTCGATAAAGTTTCAATGGTCGGCGGCAACGGCAACGACACGATTTATAACGTGACGGACATCAATGTTCAACTCTCCACAAATTCAACGCTTATTGGCGGCGCGGGCAACGATTACATTTACAACACCGGCAACGACGTAACAATCACGGGCGGCACGGGCAACGATACCATTCGTTTGGGTACAGCTCTTGCCGGCAAACGCCCCTATCGCTATGACGTCGGCGGCGAAAATATTTTAATCAATTACACCGCAGGCGACGGCTACGACTTGATTCAAGGTTTCGACTCGAAAGCCACGCTGTCCATAAGCGGCAACACCTACTCGACAAAAAAGAGCGGCGATAATCTAATCGTCACCGTCGGCAAAGGCAAAATCACTTTGGAGGGCGCGGCAAGTTTGGAGGCTCCCAACATAACGACCGACTTCCTTTCCGTCACCAACTCGACAAAATCGCCCGTGACTGTCGACGCCACGACAAAAATTATCGACGCAACCGCTCGGACTAAAGCAGTTAAAATGACCGGCAACGGACTAGCCAACGTGATTATCGGCGGCAAAGGAAATGATTCGCTCTACGGCAGAGCCGGCAATGATTCAATCGTCGGCAACGCGGGCAACGATAAACTCTACGGCTCCAATGGCAACGACACATTGGTTGGCGGCACGGGCAATGACACGCTCTGGGGCGACGCGGGAGCCGATACGTTCATCTATGCAAGCGGCGACGGCAACGATATTATTCTCGGCTTCGACGATAAAGACACGTTGACGCTTGATAATCTTGACTTCGCCGCGTCCTACAATAAGAAATACGGAACAGTTACATTGGCGTTTGATGAAGGTAGCGTCAAGCTTAAAAATTCCACGGCAACAGCTTTCCACATCAACGACGACACCTATAAACTCAGCGGCTCCAAGTTCGTTAAAAAATAATCTGCGCGTCAAAATTTTTTCCCGTCATTGCGGCGGGATTTTTATTTTGCTATAATCAAAAAAATTTTTAGAGGGAGTGATTTTCATGGCTGAAATTAACAACACATTGTCCAACACTCTTTTAGCGGGCACGAGCGGCGACGATTCTATTAACAACTACGGCGGTGATATGGTCACGATAAAAGGCGGTATCGGTGATGATTCTATTTACAACACGGGCGATTCGGTTTCAATCGACGGGGGAGCTGGCAAAGATTCGATTAAAAATGTTGGATCGAACGTAACAATTAGCAGTGGAAATGATGACGATACTATTTGGAATAACGATTCATATGCGATCATAAATGGTGATTCGGGCGATGATTCCATTAAAAATTTTTCAAAATACGTGACTATGTGCGGCGGCGTAGGCGATGATTCAATCGTAAATGGCGAAAGTACTTTTACTTTTTACGCTACTAATTCTTCTATAAATGGCGATTCGGGCGATGATTATATCGTCAACTATAGCACAGAGATCACGATAAACGGCGGCGAAGGGCACGATACCATTGACAATGGCTTAGATGCTAATAATGTGTCGATAAACGGCGGTAACGGTTATGATCGTATTAGTAACAGAGCTTCAAATGTTATGATGAGCGGCGGTAACGGCAATGATACAATCAACGGCGAAGATGGTTTAAAAGTCACGATAAGTGGCGGCGCAGGGAACGATTATATTTCCGCAGATGGTGATAATTCGTCGATAAGTGGTGATTCGGGCGATGATCACATAAGCAATTACGGCTCCAACGTCACGATAAGCGGCGGTACCGGTGACGATTATATTTATAACCACTATGACCTCTCGTATTATAGTTCAGGAGGAAAAAATGTTCTGTTCAAATACAATTCAGGCGACGGCAACGACCGTATTGACGGATTCAGTAAAGATTCAACACTGAGCATTTCGGGCGGCACCTATTCGACTAAAAAAAGCGGCGACGATTTAATTGTCACGGTCGGTAATGGTGAAATAACTCTTTTAGGCTCGGCTGTTCTTTCCAAAGTAAATATTGCTGGCACAAAAGCCTCTTCAAGCTCAAAAACTCTGACTGTAACCAATAAAACGACCGCGATTTTGACTGTTAAAGCGAATGTTGGAATTATCAACGCCGCCAAACGCACGACCGCTATTAAAATCACTGGCAACAATCTCAACAATGTGATAAGCGGCGGAACGAAGAACGATACGATTTACGGCGGTTCGGGCAATGATTCAATCGTGGGCAACGCGGGCAACGATAAACTTTATGGCGGCTTCGGCAACGATACACTAAACGGCGGCAAAGGTCATGATAAAATCTCCGGCGGCGCAGGCAACGATAAATTGCTCGGCAGCGACGGCAACGACACCTTGACGGGCGAGGCTGGAAATGATTCGTTGCGGGGCGGCAAAGGCAATGATTTGCTCACGGGCGGCGCGGACAATGACACGCTCTGGGGCGACGCGGGAGCCGATACCTTCGTCTATTCGAGCGGCGACGGCAACGATATTATTCTCGGCTTCGACGACAAAGACACGTTGACGCTGGACATAGAAGATTTTAAAGCGTCCTACAACAAGAAGTACGGGACAATTACATTGGCTTTTGATGAAGGTAGCGTTAAGCTTAAAAATTTCACCGCGACGACTTTCCACATTAACGACGACGTTTATAAAATCAGCGGCTCCAAATTCGTTAAAAAATAATTTACGCATCCCGTCACGGCGGCGGGAATTTTTTTTGTGCAAAGCGGTTGCCGCCGATAAATGAAAAAATTTTTAGAAAATATCTTGCATATCGCGCCCGAAATGATATAATGCGGCGTAGTAAGTTTTTAATTTTGTTTTAATGATAAGGGGGATTTTGTAATGGCAAAAATCGAGAAAGTTATCGGTCGTGAAATCGTAGACTCCCGCGGCAATCCTACGGTCGAGGCAGATGTCATTCTTGAAGGCGGCATTGTTGGTCGTGCAGCAGTTCCTTCCGGCGCGTCCACCGGCGTAAACGAAGCTCTTGAACTTCGCGACGGCGACAAAGGTCGTTACATGGGCAAAGGCGTGCTCAAGGCAGTTAAAAACCTCAACGAAGTCATTGCTCCCGCGCTCCAAGGCACTTGCGTCCTTGACCAGCGCGCACTTGACTACAAGATGATTGAACTTGACGGCACACCCACCAAGAGCAAACTCGGCGCAAACGCAATTCTTGCTGTCTCGCTCGCCGCCGCCAAAGCCGGTGCCCAAGCTGTCGGATTGCCCCTTTATCGCTATATCGGCGGTTGCAACACCTACAAAATGCCCGTCCCGATGATGAACATCATTAACGGCGGCGCACACTCCGACGCTCCGATTGCTTTCCAGGAATTCATGATTCGTCCCGTCGGCGCACCCACAATCCGCGAAGCCATTCGCATGGGCGCAGAAGTTTTCCACAACCTCGCCAAGATTCTCAAAGGTCGCGGACTTTCCACGGCTGTTGGCGATGAAGGCGGCTTCGCTCCCAATCTCAAAGGCACTGAAGACGCGCTCGAAACCATCATCAAGGCTATCGAAGCTGCTGGCTACAAACCCGGCGACGATGTCAAGATTGCTATGGACTGCGCGGCATCTGAATTCGCGGTCAAAGAGGGCGACCAGTACTTCTATGACTACAAACAACTCAACGGCAAACACCCGATTCTCAAAGACCCGAACGGCAAGAAACTCGACGTTCAACAGCAAATCGACTTCCTCGAAAAACTCGTCGACACCTATTACATCGACTCTATCGAAGACGGTTTGGCAGAAGAGGATTGGGACGGCTGGGTTGCGCTCACGAAGCAAATCGGTCATAAGTGCCAGCTCGTCGGCGACGACCTGTTTGTCACCAACACCAAATTCCTTGAAAAAGGTATCAAACTCGGCGCGGCGAACTCCATTCTTATCAAAGTCAATCAGATTGGCTCGCTCACCGAAACCCTCGAAGCAATCGAAATGGCGCACCGCCACAACTACACGACCGTTACTTCTCACCGCTCCGGCGAGACCGAAGACGCTACAATCGCCGACATCGCAGTTGCCACTAACAGCGGTCAGATTAAGACCGGCTCGCTCAGCCGCACCGACCGCATGGCAAAATACAATCAGCTTATCCGTATCGAAGAAGAGCTCGGCAAGAGTGCTGTTTATGAGCGCAAACCGCTCCTCAATCGTTCGGTCGGCGCATAATTTGTCGGCAATTTAACAACTGACTGAAAGCAGGACACTGCCTCAAATCGGGGCGGTGTCCTTTTGAATTAAGGACGTGAAACTTTGCTGACCGAAAAAAATTTCGCCGAAGTCTTAAAAAGCATGAACTTTATCGAACACGGCACAAGTTACGAAAAAATTTTTGACGACGGTGTTGTCATGAAAGCCGACCTCGCCGCGAAAAAACTTTCCTATCCCGCACAACTCAAAGGTCGCGAACGCAATACCTTAATCGAAGCCGCTCACAAAGAAAATCTCGTTGTCTTTGAATGTGTCAATCGCCTGCTCGATAAAGGATACAAGCCCGCCGATATTGAGCTGGAAAAAAATTGGCAACTCGGTCACACGCAAAAGAGCGGGCGCGCCGATATTTGCGTCTCGTCGGGCGACAAAGTGCTCTTTATCATCGAATGCAAAACCTCCGGCGCGGAATACAATCACGAACTCGACAACATGCGCACTGACGGCGGGCAGCTCTTTTCCTATTGGCAACAGGAGCAAAGTTGTCAATGGCTCATGCTTTATGCCTCGGACTTCGTTGACGGCAAGCTGAAATTTTCTGCCGCAAGTGTCTCCTGCAATGAAAAACTTTATCGCGACGCGCACACCGTTCCCGAACGTTTCAAAGTATGGAGCGAGCATTGCGAGAAAAAATTCCTCGGCGATGTCATCTTCCACGACGAAACCCGCGCTTATCAAATCGGTGTCAAGCCCCTGCGCAAACGCGACTTGGAAGACTTCAGCAGAATCGGCGCGCTCGTCAACAAGTTTGAAGAAATTTTGCGGCACAATCAAGTTTCAAATAAGGCGAACGCCTTCGACGTGTTAATCGCCCTTTTTATCTGCAAGTTAGAAGACGAATCCAAGCTGAACGATTGCGACGAAGTTTCTTTCCAATTCAAACTGAAAAGCGATACGCATTATTCTTTTCAAGACCGGCTGCAGAAACTTTACTCCGACGGCATGAAAAAATTCATGAGCGAAGATATTTTCTACTTGCCCGAAGATTATCCCGAAAAACTTTTTAAAAACTTCACCGACGACGAAAATCACGAAAAACAAATTCAAGACCTAAGGGAAAATTTTCGCAACCTGAAGTATTTCAATCCCAATGTTTTTACGTTCTTGAAGGTGCACAACGAAATACTTTTCTTTATGAACAGCAAAATCCTCGCTGAAGTCGTCGAAATGCTACAGAATTATTTTATCATCGGCTCGCAGGATTTGCAGAAGCTCGGCGATTTATTTGAACAACTTTTAAACAAGGGCTTTAAGCAGGACGAAGGGCAATTCTTTACGCCGATTCCGATAACCCGTTTCATCTGGGACAGCTTGCCGCTCGACGAAATTATTTTCCGCGACGGATTCGCCACGCCGCCCAAGATTATCGACTACGCTTGCGGCGCGGGGCATTTTTTGACGGAAGGTTTTAAAGCCGTCAATGATTGCTTTGCTCGTCACAAATTGCCGCCGCCCGTCATGTGGGAACGAGATAAACTCTTCGGCGTCGAAAAGGACGACCGACTTTCCACCGTCTCCAAAGTTTCGCTCTTCATGCACGGCGCGAACGAAGGCAAAATAAAATTCGGCGACGGTCTGGAAAATTATCCCGACGAAAATATTTCGCCCGCCACTTTTGACATTCTCGTTGCCAATCCGCCCTACTCCGTCAAAGGATTTAAAAATTATTTGAAACTCAGCAACAATGCGCTTGACGTGCTCAACAAAATTTCCGCTGACGGCTCCGAAATTGAAACGCTCTTCGTCGAAAGAATTTCCCAACTCGTCAAGTCGCGCGGTGTTGCCGCCGTCATCTTGCCTGGCTCCATTTTGAACAAGGACGGTAAAAGTTTCGTCGCCGCCCGCGAATCTCTCTTGAAAAATTTTTATATCCGCGCAATCGTTCAGCTCGGCAGTAAAACTTTCGGCGCGACCGGCACCAATACCGTTGTAATGTTCCTTGAACGTTTCGATGAACCGCCGCGCTTCACCGCCGAATTTGAAGACATTGCCGAAACTATTTTGAGCGGCAAACTTTTGGAACGACGAATTACACGCGAAATTTTCGCCGCCTACACAAAAAAAATCGGCGTCGCGCCTGAAGTCTACAAAAAATTCATTCGCCGCGAAGTCGACTTCGACAAATGGGACGCGCCCTATTTCGCCGCTTATGCCCCGAAGTTTAGCCGCGTCACCGTCAAAAATATTTCTGACGCGGAAAGAATTCGCCGCAACAACTTGAGATTCTACGACGCAGTCACCGAACTCGAACGCGAGAAAATTATCTACTTCGCGCTGACTTATCGCCAACAAACGCTGATTATCTCCGCGCCCGACAACAACACCGAACAGGAAAAATTTTTGGGCTACGGCTGGAGCAACGCCAAAGGTCGCGAAGGGCTCATCGACAAAAAACGCGGCGGGCTACTCTTCGACAACGAAAACCGCGCCGCCGATAATACTCTTGCCGCCGTCATTCGCGCCGCTTACAAGGGGCAACGCCGGCAAATCGCCGCGCTCGAAAAATATTTCCACTACGCCACGCTCGTCGACCTGCTAGACTTCGACGCCGCCGACTTCACAAAAAAAATCACGCTGTCCGATTTGACGACTGACGCCTTGACGACTGACAGAAATTTTCCGACGGCAAAGCTCGGTAACCTCGTTGACATCAACGTCGCAACCTTCGACCCAACGCAGACGCCCGAAAAAATTTTCCGCTACGTTGACATCGGCTCCGTAAACGCGGCGACGAACAAAATTGATTTCTCGAATTCAATAACGGGCGCGGCGGCTCCTTCGCGGGCAAGGCGATTGGCAAACGACGGCGACATTTTAATTTCTACTGTTCGTCCTTATTTGAAAAGTTTTGCGCAGGTCAAAGGCGCGCCGCAAGATACTTTGTACTCGACGGGCTTTGCCGTGTTGTCAACGAAAAATCCTGCTATCGTCACGAACGAATTTATCTTCCGTCTTTTCATGGACGACCCGCTGTTAATGGAACAAATAAAGGCGAAGATGTCAAAAGGTTCGTACCCCAGCATAAATCAAAGCGACTTAAACGGCTTTCATCTGTTGCTCCCGCCGCTAGACGTGCAGAAAAAAATCGTCGACGAATTCAACGCCCTCGACGTTCAAATCGCCGCGCAAGACGATATGCTTCAAAGCCTCGACGCCGACATCAAAGCGAAATTCGCCGCGCTCTTCGACGGGAAAAATTTTCCTGTCCGGAAACTCGGCGAAATTTGCACAACACTGAGCGGCGGCACGCCCGACACAAAGAACGAAAGCTTTTATTCAGGAAAAATTCCGTGGATAACGACCGTTGCGCTCGGAAAAATTTTTATCGACGAAAACGACGCGGCAAGTTACATTACAGAAGAGGCTATTGAAAAAAGTTCGACACATTTAATTCCAGCGAATACACTTTTGTTTGGCGTGCGAGTCGGCGTCGGCAAATCGTCAATTACGAAAGTTTCAATTTGCACCAATCAAGACATCGTTGCGCTAATGGACGTGGACGAACAAAGATATAATAAAATTTTTTTGAAGCACGTCCTCGACGCTTATCAAAAGTATTTCAATTCAATCAAGCGCGGCATGACGATTAAAGGAATCACGTCGAACGATTTGAAAGCTGTCCGTATTCCAGACGCGCCGCTTGAGTTGCAGGAAGAATTCGCGGCGTATGTTGAAAATTGCGAGGCGATAAAAATTTCTGCGCGGGCGAAACGAGAAGAATTGATTGCGGCGCGTGCCGAGCTTGTGACGAAATATTTTAGATAAAAATTCAAAAGACCGTCCCCGAAATTGGAGGCGGTCTTTTTTTCGCGTTAAAGGTCGAGTTCGTCGGCGCGTTCGGTCATGCCCTTAATACAAAGTTCCATGAGCTTGCCAAGTTCCATGCCTAAATCGTCTGCGCCGCGCTGAATGACTTCGCGGTTGCATTTGGCGGCGAAGCGTTTATCCTTGAATTTTTTCTTCAGGCTCTTTACGTTCATGCCCGCCATTTTTTCGGGGCGCATGAGGGCGTAGGCGTGGACGATGCCAGTCAGCTCGTCGACGGCGAACAGCGATTTTTGGCAAGGCGTTTCGGGTTTAATCGTCGCGCCCGTCAAGCCGTAGCCGTGAGAAATTATCGTGGTGATGTCGTCGTCGCTAATGCCTTCGGGCTCCAGAAGTTCGCGGACGTGTTGGCAGTGCTCGTCGGGAAATTTTTCAAAGTCAACGTCGTGCAGGTAGCCGATAGCCGACCAGTGCTCCTTGTCGCCGCCGAAATGTTCCGCCAAAGCTCCCATTGCTCCGCTGACTGCCGCCGCGTGTACGAATAAATGCGGCTCGCTCGTGTGCTTGTGTAAAATTTCCTTAGCGCGTTCCAAAGTCAATGTGCTCAATTAAAATCTCTCCTCAAATTTTTTTAGTAAGTTCATGTGCAGTTCAAAAGTTTTGCGGTTGTTCTTGGCAATCGTGTCCAAAATTAATCCGCAAGCCAACGATAACAACGCCGCCAACATTAAAAAGCCGCTGACGATTAGCGTCGGGAAACGCGGGACAAGTGACGTCTGCAGATATTGTAAAAAGACGGGCACGAAAAGTATTAGAGAAATTATCGCCAGAATCAGCGCGACCATTCCGAAAAATTTCAGCGGCTTGTAGTCGCGATACAGATTAAAAATCGTCATGATGACTTTCGCGCCGTCAACGTAGGTGTTCAATTTGCTCTCGGAGCCGGCGGGTCTGTCGCGATAGTTGACGGGCACCGACCGTAGCAGAAAATTTTTATCCAGCGCGTGAATCGTCATCTCCGTTTCAATCTCAAAACCTTTCGACAGCACGGGGAAACTTTTCACGAAGAGCCGACTGAACGCGCGATAACCCGTCATCACGTCGAGAATAGGATTTTTCGGACGCCAGAACATGTTGATAAATTTGCGAACCATGACATTGCCGACGTTGTGGAAAGGACGTTTATTCTCCGTGAAATACGTCGAGGAAAGTCTGTCGCCGATAACCATATCCGCCGCGCCGCTCAAAACCAAGTCGCACATTTCGCGGGCGTGTTCGGCGGGGTAGGTGTCGTCGCCGTCAATCATCAAGTAACAATCGGCGTCAATGTCGCGGAACATCGTGCGAATCACATTGCCCTTGCCCTGACGATATTCGTAGCGGACAATCGCGCCCGCCGCCCGCGCAATTTCGTCGGTGCCGTCGGTGCTGTTGTTGTCGTAAACATAAATCCGCGCGTCGGGCAACGCTTGCTTGAAATCGCGCACGACTTTGGCTATCGTTCGGCTCTCGTTGTAGCAGGGAATCAGCACGGCGATTTTCCTAAGCACTTATCTGCCTCCTCTAAAACTATTTGTGCAGATTCTAGCAAACTCGGTTACTTTTATCAACTGACTATATTCATGATTAAAGCGCAGACTGTCACCAAGTAAAAAAAATCTCCCGTCAACTTTCGGCGGGAGATAATTTTTTGTCGCGATTAAAATTTATGCGTTGTCAAGCGTGGGCTCGTCGTCGAAGAGATACATGTAACGATTCTTGAATTCTTCGGGGCTCATGCGGAAAGCGTTGGCAACGCCGGCGTCGTCGAGGTCGCCCTTTTCCAAACGTGTCATGAAGCCGCGAGCAATTCTGTAGTGGACGGAGTTAATGTTGACTTTGCGGACGTAAGTTTTGCCGGTTTCGGGGTCGCGAATGTCTTCAAAGCGGAGCGGCACGGCTTTGTTGTCTTGAATGGTGATTAAAGCTCCGCTTTCGCCGCGCATAAGGAATTGCATTGCCTCGTAGCCGAGATTGCGCGCGTAGTCGATGTCGTAAGCAATGGGCGCGGTGCAACGGAGCTCGTAGCCAATTTCCTTGTCGACGATAGAAATTTTAATGCCGATGCGTTTGAGTTCCGCCAAAACTTTTTGCTTGAGAATTTCGCCGAAGTCTAATTCCGCGTAGCGAATGTGCCCGTGCTCGTCGAGTTGAACGTTGCCAAGCGCGGCAAAATCTTCGTCGGCGATTTTCTCAATGACGCCCTCAGCGACAACCGCGACGCCGTAATTTTTGCCGATAAGATAGCGTTTGACAATCGAGCCGGTGATGATGTCGACGATTTGTTGGAGACGAATTTTTTCCTGCGGGAATTCTTCGGGGATAATCGTCAACGCCGCGCCCGCACTCCTGCCCATGCCCAGCGCGAGGTGACCGGCGGTTCTGCCCATGGCGATTGTAAAGTACCAGCGATTGTTGGAAGTGTGCGCGTCCTCCATTAAGTTTTGAATTTCTGTCGTGCCGAATGCGCGCGCCGTCTCAAAGCCGAACGTCGGAATGCCTTCGGGGAGCGGCAAGTCATTGTCGATAGTTTTCGGGACGTGGACAACGTTAATCGTCCTGCCGAGTTTGCGGGCGTATTCGCTGACCGCCGACGAGCTGAACGCAGTATCATCGCCGCCGATAGTCACGAGGTAGCCGACGCCCAGTTCCGTGAGCGTATCGACGACCGTGCGCAAATCGGATTCTTTTTTCGTCGGGTTGAAGCGGGACATACGCAGAATGCAACCGCCCGTCAGGTGAATGCGATTGACTGCCGCCGCGTCGAGCCGGATATAAGACTTTTCGCCGCGTCCGAGGTGACTAAAGCCGTCGTACATGCCCAGAACGTCCCAGCCGTGACGATTCGCCGTGTTAGTTACCGCATTGATGACCGCGTTGATGCCGGGCGCAGGACCGCCGCCGCAAACTATCGCTACTACATTTCTTACACCAATCATTTAAGATGCTCCTTTCAAGTCGCTAAAGATTTAATCGAACTTTCGCCGCCACGATAATTTTTTCCTGCCGCGTCAAAGATTTTGCTTGAAAAAGTTATCAATCTTATCGAACGGAATAACGTTCATGTTGTCGTAAAGGTCGACGTGACTCGCGCCGGGGATAATCATCAGCTCTTTGTTCGTGCCCGTCAGCTTTTTGAACGCGTCCTCGGAAAAATATCTGGAGTGCGCCTTCTCGCCGTGAATAATCAGCACGGGCGATTCAATCTCGCTGCTGTAACAAAGGAGCGGCATGTTCATGAAGGACAGAGCACTCGTCGAGATCCAACCCGTGGTGGAGTTCGCCGAGCGTTTGTGATAACCGCGCTTGGTTTTGTAATAAGCGTAATAATCTCTGACGAACTGCGGCATTTGCGACACGTCGTCGGGGACGCCGCCCGCCATCTTATATTCACCGCTGCGATAATCAATCGTCCTCTGTTCGCTGAGATTTTTCCGCATTTCCATTCGTTCCTTGCGCACAGCGTCGGGGCTTTTTTCTTTGTCGAAATATCCGTTGGCAGTGACGCGGCTCATGTCATACATGGTCGAGGCGACGGTCGCTTTGATTCGCGTGTCAATCGCCGCCGCGTTGAGTGCGAAGCCGCCCCAGCCGCATATGCCGATTATCCCGATTCGATTCGCGTCGACGTTCGGGTGTGTGGCGAGGTAATCGACGGCCGCGCAGAAATCTTCGGTGTTGATGTCGGGCGAAGCAACTTTGCGGGGCAAGCCGCCGCTCTCTCCGGTGAACGACGGGTCAAAGGCAATCGTTATAAATCCGCGCGTCGCCATCTCCTGCGCGTAAAGACCGCTGGACTGTTCCTTGACCGCGCCGAAGGGACCCGCCACGGCAAGAGCCGGCAGCCTGCCCGAATAATATTGCGTCTCGTACATGTCGGCGGCCAGAGTTATCCCGTATCGATTCACGAACGTGATTTTGTGGTGCTTGACTTTGTAATTGCGCGGGAAAACTTTATCCCATTTTTTTTCGAGCTCAAGTTCTTCGGGCTCAACTTTTGTACTCGGCAGCATGGTCAAGTCAGTGGGAAGCGGCGCGGCGTTTGTCGCAAGCGGAATGCTCAAGGCTCCGAGGCACAGCGCGGCAGTCAAAAATTTTTTCAGCGAACGTTTCATATCAAAGCCTCCCAAAAATTTTTCGCGCTCATTATAAAGGAACAAGGAACAAGGAACAAGGGAGGTTAGGGATTAGGAGTTAGGAGTTAGGAGTTAGGGGTTGTTGGTAAATTCAGGTAAAGAAAAAACATAAGCTGTTCTTTGAT
>JAFPVP010000143.1 GCA_017412925.1 Selenomonadaceae bacterium | reverse complement strand
GTCACGACTTTATTTTTCAGCGAAAGTCCCTCCAAACTTTTCACGCCCGTAACCTTCGCTAAAGTTTCCGTTGACTTCGCGGAATAAGTTATGGCGTTGTCAGTAAGTTTATAACCCGCGCTTGTCGTCTGCTTATAAGTTGCCGTCGTCTTGCTAAGACTCCAAGCTTTAGTTGTGGAAGGTTTGGTAACGTCTTTAGCAAGCTTGAGTGTGTAGCCGTCGCTGACTGTGACTTTTTTCTTGTTAAGAGAAACCGCGCCGACTGTCACGACTTTATTTTTCAGCGAAAGTCCCTCCAAACTTTTCACGCCCGTAACCTTCGCTAAAGTTTCCGTTGACTTCGCGGAATAAGTTATGGCGTTGTCGGCAAGTTTATAACCCGCGCTTGTCGTCTGCTTATAAGTCGCCGTCGTCTTGCTAAGACTCCAAGCTTTAGTTGTGGAAGGTTTGGTAACGTCTTTGCCGAGCTTTAGAGTGTAGCCGTCGCTGATTGTTACGTTCGATTTGTTGAGTGAGGCAGCTGCGACGGTGATGACCCTGCCCTTCATTGAGATGCCGTCGAGAGATTTAACTCCATTGACCGCCGCTAATGTTTCAAGGTCGGTACCATAAGTAGCACTCGTGCCGCTGTGCGTCCATGAAGTCTTCGAGAAGTCCATATCAACAGCCGACAAACTCGCCGCATCTGCCAAAGTAATTTTGCCGTTGCCGACGGTGATAATTCTATCGTCGCCGCTGACTTTAGTCGAATAGTCGCTACCCAAAATTTTCAGTGTCGAATTCTTATTGAAGTTGTAAATAATATCGTTACCGTCGCCCTCTTTATATGTTATTAAATTGCCGCCCCACGTATCCGATGCTAAGCTGATTAAGTCGTCGCCCGCACCGCCTTCGATTGAAGCGTGATTCGCTGACCAACTATCGGTATCGGAAATAGTATCGTTACCCGCGCCGCCGTCGATATAAACGTATTCGCCTTTGTTGGTTATGCTGTCGTCGCCGTCGCCGCCGCTGATTGATACTTTATATTCTGCATTGCTACCGTTGGAAATAGTGTCGTTGCCCTCGCCGCCGTTTATCGTGACGTATGAGCGGTTGCTGTAAATGTAATCGTTGCCTTTGCCGGAGAAGGCAGATACATTCGAGCCATAATTGTAAATATTATTGTTACCCGCGCTGCCGTCGATTAAAACGTTATCGCCGTCGTTGGTTATGCTGTCATCGCCGGAGCCGCCGTTAATTGTGACATTATCGCGCAAATTCTCAGTGAAATCGCCGTTGTCTGTCAGATTGATAATTTGCTTGAGTTTAATTGGCTCGTCGTTAATGTAAATCGTATCGGTTTTGGCTTGAACATCTTTTAATGTAATGGCACCGTCGCCGACCGTGACAATTATATCCGAGCCGCTCTGAACAGTGGAGTAACTGCCAGTACCGTCGCCGATTAAAAGCGTGTCTTCCCCGTCGAAGCCGTAGACAACATCGAAGCCGTCGCCTTCCTTGTATTGAATAAAACTGTACCAAGCATTTGCTCCTAAGCTGATTGTGTCGTTGCCCGCGCCGGTGTCGATTGTGCAAACCCGACCGTAGTAGTTGAAGACAGAATCATCGCCCGCACCAGTGTTGATTGTGCAATAGTTGCCCCAGTTGGAAATGGAATCGTTACCCGCGCCGCCTTCGATTGTGCAATCGACGCCGGAGTTGTAAATGGAATCTTCGCCTGTACCGCCGTCGATTAAAGAACTGCTTGCATAGTTGGTAATAGAATCGTCGCCGCCGTTCCCATTGATTGTCGCGTCGTAGCCGTTGCTCCAATTATAAATTTCGTCGGCGTAATTCGTACCGTTCAACAGCGTGTGGCTTTGGGAATTGCTGATGCTCACGCCGCTTGAGTCGCCGCCCGAAGTCGTATCGGAACTGCCGCCCGAAGTCGTATCAGAACTGCCGCCATTGACGAGCGAGCCTTGAATTTTTGCACTGGATACGCCACTCAACGTGATTTTGCCGTCGCCGACAGTCACGATTATATTCGAGCCGCTTTTTGTCGAGGAGTAAGTGCCAGTGCCGCCGCTGATTTGTAGAGTTGAGCTTGAGTTGAAGCCGAAAATTTTATCGTCGCCGTCGCCGGAGTTGTATTGAATAAGGTTGTCATGTCCCGAACTATTAAGGGAAATAGTATCGTTGCCGTCGCCGCCTTTTATCGTGCTGTAGTAGCTGTAGCTATAAATCGAATCATTGCCCGCGCCACCGTCGACTGAAACGGAATCTCTTATGTTGGAAATTGAATCGTTACCGTTGCCGCCGAGGATTGTAGATTTCATAGCACCGTCACGAGTTAAACCGGCGTTTGAGTTGTAAATAATATCATCGCCGTCGCCGCCGTCGATTAAAGAACTGCTTGCATAGTTGATGATAGAATCGTTGCCGGAGCCGCCCTCAACCGTATCTTTAGAACCGCCACTGACGATTGTACCGGTTGAAAGCCTGTCATAGCCGTTGATAATAGAATCATTACCTGCGCCGCCCACGATTGAAGAACTACTTGCATAATTTTCGATATAGTCGTTGCCGTCGCCGCCTTCAACTGTGTCATTGCTCGAACTGCTACTAACGAGTGTAACTGAACTGCTGGTATTTTTTTTGTAACCGTTATAAATTCGGTCATTACCTGAGCCGCCGTTAATTAAATTGTTACTGCCATGGGAAATGATTGAATCGTTGCCGCCGAAAGCCGCTATACTCGCACCGGCGATTGTGTTGTAGATAGAATCTGCGCCGCTCGTGCCCGTGATAAATTTCAGGTCAGACGAATTGCCGCCGCCTGAAGGAGTGTCGTCCGGTTCATCGTCTGCGATTTGCGCTTTAAGAGTTGCCTGCCTATATAAAGTCAGGTACCAGTCATCATTGGTGCGTTTATACTCGCTGTAATTGTCGTCTGCTTCCTTGCGCCATTCATCGCCCGTTTTGCCGTTATATACTCCCATAAAAGCCGCCTCCTTTCCTTAACACGAAAAAGTTTCAATATCATTTTGCGTATTATATGAAAAATTTTTTGTATATGTCAACGCACAAAGAAAAAGCCCTACCAACTTCGGAGGGCTTTTTGATTTACAATGATAAATTTTTTAAACGGGCAAAGCGCAATTCGTGTAGGGCAATCGGCGTGGAGATAAATTCGTTTGTGCCGTAGAGTTCGGAATATTTTTCGCGGCAATGGAGGACGCACTTGACATAATCGCGGGTTTCGGCGTAGGGAATTTTGTCGACGTCGGAAAAATTTTCGCTCCAATTATTTTCTTTAATCCACTCGTGAACGTTGCCGCGCCCCGCATTGTACGCCGCCAGTGCCAAAACGTCGTTGCCCTTAAATTCGTCTTCAAGCTCGGCAAGATACCACGTGCCGTAGCGGATATTCGTTTCGGGGTTGTGCAGATTTTTTATATCGTCGACGACTTCTTCGGGCGTCTCGCCAAGTTGATAAGCTATCCAAGCCGCCGTCTCCGGCATTATCTGCATTAAACCGACCGCGCCGCTTTGGGACTGTGCCGCCTCGGAAAAATTGCTTTCGACCTTCATGACGGCGACCGCCAAAAATTTATCGACTTTCCAGCGCGACGAATAATTTTCTACCGTTGAACGATATGGAAAGGGATACAAAAATTTTTTTTGAATCGTCGGCACGCTTATCAAGAAATACACAGCGACCAATGCCGCGCAGATTGCCAAAAATTTTTTTGTCATCTATTCACCTCCGCACGTTCTTTTATGTGAATTTTAAATGATTAATCCGCCGCTGTCAAACTTTTGCTCCGTGAAACTTGATTGACGCGCCGCTTTTTTGTATAATGGCGCAAATTTTTTTTTGAAAGGTTGCTGGGAAATGAAAAGGGAACTGATACATTTGGAAAACGTCGCCAAATCTTTTGGGAGCTTGCGCGTGCTCGACGAGATTGATTTGACGATATACGAAAGCGAATTCATCACGCTGTTGGGACCGTCGGGTTGCGGCAAGACGACCATGCTCCGAATAATCGGCGGCTTTGAAATGCCCGACACGGGGCGCGTGATTTTCGACGACAAAGACATTACGAAGCTCCCGCCGAATCGAAGACCGATTAACACAGTTTTCCAAAAGTATTCTCTCTTTTCCCACATGAACGTTGAGGAAAATATTTCCTTCGGACCGAAAATCGCGGGCAAGTCGGCTGATTACATTCGCGACAAAGTTAAATACGCCCTTAAACTCGTCAACCTCGACGGCTACGAAAAACACGACGTCACCAAACTTAGCGGCGGTCAGCAACAGAGAATCGCAATCGCCCGCGCAGTCGTCAATGAGCCGAAAGTTTTATTGCTTGACGAACCGCTTAGCGCACTTGATTTAAAACTCCGCCGCAACATGCGCCGCGAACTCGTCCGCATAAACAAGGAGACGGGCATAACTTTTATTTTCGTGACGCACGACCAGGAAGAGGCTTTGTCGATGAGCGACCGCGTTGTCGTCATGAATCAGGGCTACATTCAGCAAGTCGGCACGCCCGAAAATGTTTACAACGAACCGGAAAATGCATTCGTTGCGGATTTTATCGGCGACAGCAACATAATCGACGGCGTCATGGTTCGCGATAAAGTCGTGCGGATTTTTGGGCGCGAATATCCCTGCGTTGATGTCGGCTTTCCGCAGGAGTGTCCCGTTGACGTTCAAATTAGACCGGAAGATATTAAACTCGCCGCGCCGAGCGAGGGAGCTTTCAACGGCGTGGTGACGCGCGTGGTTTTTTGGGGCATGTCCTACGATATTGACGTTGAGGCGGACGGTTTTCAATGGCTGGTGCAGTCGACGACGGGGCGCACGGTCGGTGAGGAGGTCAGCTTGCACGTCGCGCCCGAAAATATTCAAATCATGAGCAAACCGCAATCCGAAGACGAGGAGGTTGCTAAAGATGTTTAATCGCGGCGTGAGAAATATTTTGCTAACTCCGTTTTTAATTTGGGCGGGGCTTTTTATCTTTGTTCCGCTAGTTTGTATCGTCTGGTACGGCGTGACAGATTACGACGGAAATTTTTCGCTGGTCAACATGGGATTAATTTTTGAGCACGGCTACTTGGACGCGCTGGAACTTTCAATCGCGCTCGCACTAATCAGCACGGTAATTTGTCTGCTGCTTGCCTATCCGCTGTGCTTAATTTTGACGGAGCGGCAACGCGACAACACGACGATAATTTCCCTGCTGTTTATCTTGCCGCTGTGGATGAATTCGCTTTTATCGACGATGGCTTGGCAGACGATTTTGGAGGGCAACGGGATAATCAATCAGCTAATGCGGCTGTTGGGCTTGCCCGATTTGCAGATGATAAACACGCCTGGCGCAATCGTCTTGGGT
>JAFPVP010000142.1 GCA_017412925.1 Selenomonadaceae bacterium | reverse complement strand
TTGTAGACGACATTGTTAATCGTTTTAAGGTGGTTTTCATATTCCCGTTGAAGTATCTGGCGTTCGTCGTCGGAGTTGGTGTCGTTGGCGGAGTTTATCGCCAAAGTTTTCATGCTGTGCAGAACGTCGACGATATGATTGACGCCGCCCTCAGCGGTGGTGAGCATGGACGAGCCGTTTTGAACGTTCAATTCATCCTGGTCGAGACTGCGAATCCGTTCGCGCATCCTCTCGCTGACTGCGAACATTGACGGGGCGTCGCCCGCGCTATTGATTCTTTGTCCCGACGTAATTTTCATCATGGACTTGTTCGCCATCATCATATTGTTATTTCTGTGAAAAAGTGCCTGCCGAGATTCCTCGTTGTACGTGACTGTCATAGCCATTTAAATCTACCTCCTTGTAAAAAAATTCCCTAACGCCGCAAAATATATTTCACGACGAGATAGCCAACTTCATAAAGCAAAATTACGGGGATTGCCACGGCGATTTGAGTTATCACGTCGGGCGAAGTGACCAGCGCGCCGATCACGAACGAGAAGAAAAATACGTAGCGACGATACTTGCCCAACTTCTCGCTCGTTAAAATTCCCAGCTTGCCCAAAACGATTATCACCAGCGGCAATTCAAACACAAAACCGAACGGCAACACGAACAGTATCACGAACTCGAAATAGCTGCCGAACGAAAACAGCGTTTGAAGATTTTCCGACTCCTCGCCGAAGCCCATAAAAAATTTTAGCGCGGTCGGTAAGATTAGGAAGAACGAGAACGCCAGCCCCGCGAAAAATAAACTCACCGACGCGGGCACCAAAATTCCCAAAACTGCGCGTTCGCCTCTTGTCAGCGCGGGCAAGAAAAATCTCCATGCGTGATAAAAAATTATCGGCAAGGCGATTAAAAATCCCGCTGCGATGTCGATTTTTAAATACGTAAAGAACGCTTCGCCAGGCTTCATGTAATAGAGCTTGCCGACGGGCAACGTCAAATATTTTGTAATTTCGTCGAGGAAAAAATACGCGACGCAACCGCCGAAAGCAATCGCCAGCAGAGATTTTATAATGCGCGAACGAAGCTCCTCAAGGTGCGCCGTCAAGCTCATGGTGCCGTCGTCTTCGGGCGGGGCTTCCTGCGCAGAATTTTTTTTAGGCTCGGTCATTTTTTATCGGCGTCAATCTTGGCGGCGTCAATCTTGGCGGCGTCAAGTTTTTTCTGCTCGGTCACGTCGACGGTTTTGGCGTCGTCGGAGTTCGCCTGCTTGAATTCCTTAATGCTCTGCCCCAAAGCTTTGCCAACGCCGGGCAATTTGCCGGGACCAAAAACGACCAAGCCAATAATTAAAATTAAAATGAGTTCGGGCACGCCTATTCCAAACATAAAAATCACTCTCCAAAAATTTTTTAGGATTATATCACAAGTTTTTTTGCGTGTCGAAGGGTTTTTTGTTATGATTATGGCGGAGGTGTTGGAAGTGACGAGCGGAAAAATAATTTTCATGCCGCTTGGCGGAGCGCAGGAAGTCGGAGCCAGTTGCTACTTCCTCAAGCTCGGCGAAAATAATTTATTGCTCGATTGCGGTTGCGGCTTGACGCGGGGAATAAAATTCGCGCCGAAATTTTCTGCCTTGCTCGCTACACCTTACCTGCAAGACTTCCATCAAGTTTCGCACGTATTTTTATCGCACGCGCACCTTGACCACTCCGCCGCCCTGCCCGATTTTTTGGAGCTGAACGAACGAGCCGCCGTTTACATGACGGACTTGACGCGAGAAATTTTATCCGCGCAGTTGGAGGAGCGATTCGCGCCGATAGAAAAAAATATTTCGTCGGTCGCCTTCCTGCAAAAAATTCCGTTGCCGAACCTGAAGATAAGTTTTCATCAAGCGGGGCACATACCAGGCGCGATGATGACGCTGATAAATTTTCGCGGGAAAAATATTTTGTACACGGGCGACTACTCGACGTTCCCGACGCAACTTGTGGGCGCGGCACTTTTGCCCGACGTGAAAATTGATATTTTAATTTTGTGCGGACTGCACGCCCGCCACCCGAATTATCGACGCTTCGGAGACAGCGACGCCGCCTTGAAAAAAATTTTGCGCAGGATTTATTACGCATTACGCAACCGCAAATCGGTTTATTGTCAAGTTACGCAAATCAGCAAAGGCGTCGAGCTAATCACGCTGATAAACAAATTTTTACCGCGAGCTGAAATTTTTATCGACGAACGAGTCATGAAAATCGTCCACCGTTTCGAGAACGTGCATATCCCGATAATGAGCGAACAGAATCACCCGCTGAGCTCCATGCCGCGCGCGCCGTGTATAATTTTGTCGACGTTGCCGCCGCCGTTGAATACAGGCTTGGAAATTTTAAATGGCGATTTTTCTCTGCATGACGATTTCGCCACGACGGTTGAATTTGTTCGCCGCGTCAATCCGAAAATTTGCGTCGTGGTGCACAGCCCGCCCGATAAACTTTTCCATACAGGCACGACGCTTGAACAAGTTTTAATCAACGACCCCGATTCAAGGACGAGTTTTATTTTCCCGAAAACAGGCGAACCATTTGAATTGTAACAAGGAGGAGTTTTCTATGATAAACCTCAGCGATCCGGTTATTAAAAAATTTATTGAAAACCTGCACAAATCCATAGAGCGCAAGAGCAAAAATCTTTCCGTCACAGCCTACGAAGACTACATGACGGAGAATCGTATCATCAAAATTTTTTGCGAGGACAGGAACTTGGGACCGCGCCAGTGCGCCGCCGAGATGAACGCCCGCTACAAGACCGACATGGACAACGAGGACGTTATACGCATTCTTAAGACGAACCGCTTGAGCTATCAGTCGAAACGCGCCGAACTTTTGAATTGGGCGGCGGATACGATTGACAGCTTTGCTAAGGCACTCGAAACGCGCAACGCCAAAGACTTTGAAGACTTCCTTGCCATGCGCAACAAAATCATTCAGACTCGCGACGACGAACGCTACAAAATTCAAGAGCGCATTGCCTGCCTTATGTTTTACGTCAAGCACCCCGAACTCGACAGCGGCAAAGACGCCGACACGCTCGAAAAATTCGGCAACGTCTACATGAAGCATTTCCTCTACGACGCCACCGATTTTCTTAGAAATATTTGCCTTCGCCCCAAAAGCAGCGCGAAGGGCGACAAAAAAGATTCGCAATCGGACAAGATTGAACTGCTCGAAAACATGCTTAATCGCTCCGATATGTTGCTTAAGGATTTGCAGGACGAATTCGACGCCCGCATTAAAGAGAGCCATCAAAATGATTTGGTTGAATTTTTTTCGCGGCTCAACTCGGAGAAATACGGCTGCATTCTCGACGAAGTTTTGAACGCCCGCAACGGTGTCCGTCAACTGCTCAAAGATAAAGTTCAGTTGCCGCCGGAAATTAGCGGGCTGTTCATTTTGATTCAGCGGCTTGCGCAGTTCATTCGCGACAGTGAAATAAATCCGATTCTCAAGCCTGGCTCGATAAAAGACATGCGCCTTGACGAGGTGGAAAGTTGCGACTATGAAGGCTCGCCTTTCCTGAACACGACCGAAGTTAAGCGTGTCAAAGTTCTTTCGCCTGGCTGGATTTATAAAAACAAAGATGTTCAAATTTCGCGCCCGCGACTTAAAGAGCTCGCGGAGTGAGGAGGAATTTTTATGTTGATAAGAGGAGAAGAGCACAACGATTTGTGCGTCGGCATTGATTTAGGGACAACCAACTCCGTTTTGGCGACGGTCAATATCCGCCCGAACGGAAATATCGTCAGCAAAGTTGTCGACCTAGACAGAGCTGTTGACATGTACAACGCGGGGGCAGGGGCAAAGTTCACGCTGAAAAAAAATCCGATTTTGCCCAGCTGTGTTTACTACAACGACGAAAAAAATTATCAGCCGATTGTCGGCGATTTTGCTAAGGGCAGGTACCCCTTGCGCCCTTACCTTGTCGCCAAATCTATCAAAAGCCAGATGGGCAACGAATTCGCCGAAGGTCTATCGTCTAACATTCACGATAAGACGCCCGCGCAGGTTTCCTCAAGAATTTTGGAGCACATGCTCAGAAACGCCGCCAAAATTTATCACTTGGAGAAAATTGACGACGCGGTTATCACGGTGCCCGCCAATTTCGATTTCATCATGCGTCAAGCAACCTTGAAGGCCGCCGAACTTGCGGGAATAAAAATCAGGAAGGCTGACGGCACGCCGCGACAAATTTTATTGTCCGAACCGCGCGCCGTCATTTACGATTTTATTAATCAAGTCCGCAACGGAGAAATTGCCGCGCAGATTTTAGACTTGAGCACGAAAAAAAATGTCATGGTGTTCGATTTGGGCGGCGGCACGCTCGATATTACTTTGCACGAAATTTCCCGCCGAACCGACGCGCCCGAAATTTTAAAAGTGCAAGACATAGCAACTAACCGCTACACTCTCCTCGGCGGCGACGATTTCGATTTATGTCTCGCTAAAGTTATGTTCCAGCATTACATGAATCAATACGCCGCGCACCCCAATATTGTCCAAAAAATCCGCAACGAGGAGAAAGGCGTTATGAGCCAGCTCCTAAATTACGCAGAGAATTTGAAATTGGAAGTCAGCGCGCAGAAAAGTGACGCTTTCGGCGGCGAAAATTCCGGTTGGTGGGACGAAGAAGAAGATTTCCCCGTCGGCGGCAACATCGGCACCACGGGCTACGCTTACAGCGATACTTTTACCACAAATCAGCTTGAAGAAATTTGGAAAGATTTCATGGGCGACGATTTGAACTTTAACGATTATAAAAATCTCCCCGCCGTCTCGGAAAAATACGGCAGCCGCAAAAATATTATCCTGCCGATACTCGACGTACTTAAAAAAGCTTCCGAAAAGCTCGGCACGGATAATTTTAAAGTTGACGCGGTGATTATGAACGGCGGCATGTCCCGATTCTACATGGTTATCAATCGGCTGAAAAAATTTTTCGGCTTCGACCCGATTGTCGCGCTCGACCCCGACCAGGCAGTCGCTCGCGGTGCCGCTGTCTATCATTATTTCCTGCACAAATACGACAAAGAACTCGCCGACGAAGTTGAAAACACTTTGCCGCGTGAGACGCCGACAAGAATTGCGCCGAAGAAAATTTTCACCGCGAACCGCAACATCACCAAGGCGGATAGATCTATCGGCGTCGTTTTCGGCAGCAATATTCTCAACGAAAGTTTTTATCTGGTCACGTTCGGCGGAAATTACGAGGAAATTATTCCCGCCGGCAAAGAATTGCCTTACACGTCACAAAGATTTACGGGCTTCCGACTGCCGCCCGGCAAAAATGTTATCAGCGTCCCGATTGCCCGCGCAGAAGGCAACGGCTATAAAATTATCGCTAAGGGAAATATCGAATTCCCCGAACGCTATTCGCGCATGAAGGAAGATATTTTCGTCACGTTTAGAATTTTCATGGACGAGGATAAAATTATCCGCATGGACGCCGCCACTTGCCGCGACGAACGCGGGCTTGAACTCCTTGACCGTGGCGCAGCAGAAATTTCTATCGCGACGGGCGTGGAAAAGGGCACCAAGACAAAATTAATCGCGCGTTTCGGTGGGAGAGTTAATCCGCGTTCCCAGCTGAATACAATCCGCTCGCTTTGCCGCAATGTCGATGACGCCTTCCGCCGCAGAAATAAGGAAGAAAATATTCGCTACTCCGCCACGCTGAAATTGAACGTCAACACGATTATTTCCGCCACGAATCACAAAGATTTCGCCGAACCGCTCCTGCAGATGCTCGACGACGTTAAAAATTCCCGCGAAGAATCTTTCAAGCTCCGTTTGTTTATAATCGCTCGGAAAATTGGCGCGAATTGGACGGCGCAACAAAAAAAGCGTCTCGCGCAGCAGTGTTTATATCAGCTTGACGAAGAACTTTACAATCCCGGCTTGAGCCTCGGTCGCGGCTTGAAGATGAACACAAAAATTCAATGCGTCTATACTTTGTCAATGTGCGGTAGCGATGAAGATATTGCTCTGCTCGTCAACCTCCACAACAACGAAAAATTCCGCATGGCGAATCTTTTCACGCACGCAACCACAAAAACGGAGGTCGATTGGATTTACTACGAATTCAAAAAGGACTGTAACAAAGTTTTGTTCGGCGCACCGACTTCCGCGATTCAAATTTCGGCGCACGCGCTCGGAGTCGCGTTTAAAATTGACGGTCGCCCGACGAATTCCACGATTAAGCGCGAGCAAATTGTCGCCGACCTTTGCAAAGCTATTCGTTCGCGAAATTTAAACAACGTTGAGATTAGCGTTTGTATTTTGGCTCTCGGCATGATTTGTGACCGCCGCGCAGCGAATAATTTGGCGCAAAGTTCCTTCGACGACGCGCAAAATCTTTTCAACGAACTCAATCGCATTTACGACGAAAATTTTGTAGAACTTTTTGCCAAGGCGCAGTACGTCGCGCAGAAAATGATTCACGGCAACGAACTCAGCGCGGAGGAGGAAGAGTCTTTGCTCATGAAGTGGGGGATTTAATTTGGAGGCTTTGGACTTCACAGTTATGGCGATTATGGCGGGCATGGGCTTTATCGCGGCGTTTATCGATTCGGTCGTGGGCGGCGGCGGGCTAATTTCCGTCCCAACTTTGATGTGGGCGGGCTTGCCGATGCTCAACGTCTTGGGCACGAACAAACTTGCCTCGTGCGTGGGAGCCTGCGCGGGCTTTCTGACTTATCTGCGGTCGGGCACGATTGACAAAAAAATTATGCGCGTGATGTTCCCGCTGTCGTTCGTCGGCTCGGTTCTCGGCGTGTTTGTCGTCAGGCAAATTCCGCCAGATTTTTTGCGCCCGCTGGTCGTGGTCATGCTGATTGTTATCGCGATTTACTCCGTGGCGAAAAAAAATTGGGGCGCGGGTAAAAAATCTATCCACGTCTCCCACAAAAATTATTTGCTCGGCGTCGTGATAATTTTCGCGCTCGGTTTCTACGACGGCTTCTTCGGACCGGGAACGGGTTCGTTCATGCTGTTTTTGTATCTGATGATGGGCTACGGATTTTTGGGTGCCGCCGCCAATGCTCGCGCCGCCAATTTCGCCAGCAACCTTGCCGCCTTGATTGTTTTCACGGCTTGCGGGCTTGTGAATTTTTCCTACGCAATCCCAATGGGCGTCGGAATGATTTTCGGCGCGGCTTGCGGTGCGAAGATGGCGATTTCAAAGGGCGCGGCTTATGTTCGTCCGCTGTTTATCGGCATGACAATTATTTTAATCGGCAAACAAATTATCGAGCTATTTAAATAAGCGCAAACAAAAAGAGCCGTTCTTCGGAGCGGCTCAATTTTTTTATGGTCTTACATGTAGTCGATAGAAGATTTTTGTTTTTCTTGTTTCATAAAGCCGAGTTTCTTAGCGACGTATTCTGTTATGACGAACAGCACGGGGATAACGAAAATTCCCAACATCGTCGCGAAAAGCAAGCCGCCAACAACGCAGACGCCCATGCCGTTACGAGCCGCCGAACCTGCGCCCGTAGCCATGGCGAGCGGCAAGCAACCGATTATGAAGGCAAACGAAGTCATCAGAATTGGGCGAAGTCGCAAGCCGGCCGCCTCCAAAGCCGCCTTGATGGGGGGCATGCCGCGGTCGACGCGAACTTTTGCGAACTCGACGATTAATATACCGTTTTTAGCCGCGAGACCGATTATCGTGATAACGCCGATTTGGAAATAAACGCTGTCTTGAAGTCCCGCGTTCTGTTGTCCGTTGTTTAGAAATGCCTCAAGCCACGCCATGAAATATTCCGAGAAGACCGCGCCGAAAAGTCCCGTC
>JAFPVP010000141.1 GCA_017412925.1 Selenomonadaceae bacterium | reverse complement strand
TCGAAGTAGAATTCGTTGTGAGCGGAGCCGCCATACATTACGTCGTTGGCGTTGCCTGCGCCGCCCCACATGCTGGCATTGCCGAGACCGCCATAGATCGTGTTGGACGCGCTGTTACCAGCCATTTCAACCGACGCGCCGGAGCCACGTGCATCGATGACCGTGTAATCGCCGACGAATTCGACGCCGTCGCTGAAGTCCGGAGCTTCGAGCCAGACCTTAGCAGAGGTAACGTTGCCGATTTGAACCGTTGCGTTCTTCTCACTTGCGAGGTAGAAGTCAACGTAGTCATGGTTGATTGTGTTCACGGAAGCTGCGATTTGAGCAACAGTCTCAGTCTGGGTGCCGCGGTCGACGAGCATTTCTTTGCCAGCCGCGCTTTCGATTGTGACTTTCTCAGTTGCGCCGCTCTCTTCGCCCTTGACATCGATAGCAATGCTACCGTCCGCATTGGCTTTAACATTGGTAATGTTGTTGCCGTCCGCCATGCCGAGGTTCAAGTTATCGAACGTCGCCTGGTTAGTTGCGCCGTCGTTGATGAACTCGAAGCCGCTGATGGTGTTCTGCGCGCCGTTGTGGATACCGATAACGAAGTATTCGGTGGAGCCAGCTTTGTTCTCGCTGGTGGTACCCTGCAAGAAGTTCTGACCGCCGCCGCCGTAGAGCGAGCTTTCGGTGGAGCCAGCGATGAGCGTCTCGTTGCCTTCGCCGCCCTTGAAGATGGTGGTGCCGGTGCCGCCGATGAGGGTGTTGACCGTGCTGCCAATGGACACGCTGGAGCTTTCGATTCCGCTCGGATAATCGATATCCTGACCGTCAACGTCGATTCCAACATAGCCGCTGTAAGCGGAGAAGTCAATCGCGCCGTTTTCAGCGAGGTAGTAGTTCGGAATGGTGTCGTCGCCGTCTTTAACGGTGATTGTGCCGCCTTCTTGAGCGACTGCCGCGTAGAGAGTATCGGAGCCGTTGATGAATCTCTGCTGGACAAATTCGCCGGTTTCGCCGGTGGCTGCAAGCAACGTGGACTGGCTGGTTCTGTCATGGATACCGAGCGTGCCGTTTACGAACGTGTAATCCACCTTGCCGTCGAAGCCGGTAACATCGAAGATATCACCGTTGAAGCCGGTCTGCAGATTTTCGACAACGTCGCCTGCGCCACGACCGACAATAATCGTTGCCGCGTCACGACCCTCAGTTTTATCCAAGACAATGTTGTCAATGCCGTCGCCAGTGTCGATAGTATCTTTCGCGCCTGCGAAGACAAGATCAGCACCCGCGCCACTCTTGAGGCTGGAGCCGCTTCTGTGGTCGCCGTTGAAGTTGCCGACGAGGACAACATCTTCTTCAATGTCGCTTGCGTCGAGAACGCCGCCGTCTTTGCCGGTGAAGCCGACGAGCTGACCTGCGTCGTCTTTGTAGGTGTCTTTGTTATCCTTGTAGCCGAACAGTCTGACCATCGTCTGGTGAGTCTTGGTCTTGTTGTTGATTTGGATAGAAGACTTGCGGTCGACGCCGGTTGTGGTTTCGTCGCGGTCGATAGCAACGATCTTGCCGTCCTCGAATACGAGCAAGCCGTCTTCGATAGCGTCACGCAATTCGGTGATGTTCGGGATTTCAGGATCGTGCACAACGACACCTGCGCCGCTCGTCTCGTCGTAGTTGTTGACGACGATATTGGCATTGGCTGCAGCGAAGGTATGGATTCTGTCTTGACCGCCCTTGCTCAGGTCGATAACAGTTTTTTCAGTGCCGGTGACGACGATATTGTCATTGCCCGTGCCGTCGTAAACGGTGACGGTGTTATAGTCGGAGTCGCCGTCCATGATGACGAAGTCGCCCTTGGCGCCGAGGTTGATAACTTTGTCGCCGTCAGCGTCTTCCGAAACGATAGCCAGGTTGTTGCCGGCGTCGTTGAACGTGACGCTACGGGTATCATCGTTGTTAAGGAAGACCCACATTCTGTCATTTGCATGTTCGCCGGTGGTGTAGTCGACGGCTACTTCGCCAGAGGAGAGAGTCTCAAATTTCGTGTCGAATGCTATTGCGGCAGCAACTGCATCTGCGCTGTCAGTTTCACCGACAATAGCGGCAGGTGCTTTCTTGAGCGCACCAGAGGCTACCAGTTTGCGCGTCACGTCAATCCAAGTGTCGTTTTGGTTGATAAGCGGGTGTTCTGGATCGTCTTGATAGGAACCAAGGCTCTCGTTCTTCTTGGTGAAGCCGTTGATGTTGTAATCTTCGGTGCCGACGGTCAAATCGGTTTGGTCTGAGGTGTACGATACGCCGTTGACGCTAAGCGAAATCTTCTCCTCAAGCGCATTCTGATTGATATGGATATGAGCACCCGCGTCAAGTTCAGAAACGTTGCCCGCGCCATCGATAATGAGCTTGCCGTCGGTGTCGCCGGAGACGGTGTAGACTATGCCGTTGACCGTGAAGGTTTCTACGCCGCCAGTTGTCTTGAAGATGAATTGCGTGTCGGTTTTTGCGTCGGGGTAGTTGGGAGCATCGTTGGAAATGCTATCGCCGTCGATCAGACCGGAAACGGTGAAAACGTTGCCTATGTCGGAGAATACGAATGTGATTTCGTCGCCAACAAGATGGTTGGCACCAGGAGTGACTGTAACCGTTTCGACAGTGAAATCAAAGGTTTTTTCAATACCTGCTGCCGGCAGTACGAAGTTGTTGGTGCCTGTAAGTGCACCGCCAGTAATGTCGCCGTCTTTGTCGAACTTAACCGTATCGGTCGCTGCTTTAGTGGTAATCGTGTCGACGCCGTCAGTAACTTTTGCGCCAACGTCAAGGTCAGAAACCTCGAACTTAGGATCGGTTGCATCGCTAACATCAGTAAGCGTAACGGTGTAGCCGTTCGTGTCGCCAGTAACCGTGGGCAGAACGATATCCGTGCCGTTGTAGCTGACAGGAAGTGCATTGTCGTTGGCAAGGAGGATGGAGTCGCCCTTGTTCTCGAAGACGTATTCGGTGATGTTGTTGGCAGTGTCAGCCTCGAAGTGACCGCCGTTAGCAGTGTAGGTGACTTTGTTCACGCCGTCAGTGACTGTGCCCGTGCCGCCGCTCAAAGCAACGTTCATGTCGGTGTAAACTTCATAGACAGTGGAGCCGGAGGCAACTTGGAGTTCTTGTTCGCCGGTTGTGCCGCCAACGAGGGTGAACGAGCCTTTGTCAACAGCGATGTGGTTCAGAACGTTTCTGCTGTTGTATACAGGCAGTCCGCCGTCAGAATCGGTTGCCGCTGCGCCAGTGACAGTGAGGCTATCGCTTTCGCTGGTAAGTCTGTAGAGGTTGGTAACGCCCGTGATTCCGTCTTCGTCGAAGTTGATGACGATAGGATAGTTCGCCAAAGTGGACTTGGTTCCAGCACTGACGTTGAAGTTCAACGTGGTGTCGCCGATTGTGACTTCAGCCGTGTCGGTGATAGCAACCTGATAGCCGGTAGCCGTCTTGGTAACGACGTAGTTGCTGCCGTCAACATCAACAATAGGAACAGAAGGATCGTCAGCGTCATTGTCGTAAATAGCGATGTCTTGACCTTTGCCGAGCGCAATCGAATCGCCAGAAACATCAAGAGTGTAGCCGGTGACTACGCCGTTCGTGAGCTCGAACGTAGCTTCGCTATTGGTTCCGAGAGCGTAGGTGTAGCTGCTACCGCCAATCTTAATGGTCGTTTCAGCAGCGGGCGGGATAATCTTGTCAACGCCTTCAGCTTCCTGAACGGTAATAACCTTGTCGCCATCTGCCGTCAAATTACTGAGGTCGAGGGTGTCTACGCCGTCTTCGCCATACGTGAAGGTAATCGCAGCCGCTTCAGCCGCCGTGTCAGCGATGACCATGTTCTTAACCGCAATGGCGTTTCCGTCGATCTCGAAGTTATAGTCGCCCTGAACTGTGACGGTGCCGCCCTCTTCTTTGCTGGTGTTTATAGCGGTGAGGTTGGTGCCGTTGTTTGTCCAGCCGAAGTCGTCCGCCGTGAGATCTGCGTCGGGATCAGGATTCGTGAAGCCGTCGAGCGTGATTACTGTCGTAGCACCATTGTAAGTGGCATCGTTCGCGCCAGCTTCTGCGAGTGTAACCGTAGATTTGCCGTTATTGAAGACACCGCCCGACACGTTGCCGCTCGTCATTTCCAACGTAACTTTATCGCCGGCGACATCAAGACCCTGATCAACTATGGTAAGAGGATTGGAAATGTCAACAGAGCTAAGTGTTACCGTCTCGATATCGTTAGCACCGATTTCGTAATACGTGAGGTTGCCGTCCGTGCCGCCGTCAGTCTTGACGTTGCTGGTAAGTACGGAATCACTAACCTTGAAGTAAACGCCCGAGGTGGCACCGCTGAACGGATTTTCGCCGTCTCTCCAAACGTATTGACCACTTTCGGTGACGTCCTCTTTGTCACTCTTAACGTTGTTGATGTACTCTTCAGTAGTTGCCTCGCGTTCGCCGCTGGAGTCGCCTGCGCTGTCTGCCGGCAAAAGGAACGAACTGCCTTCACCCTCTGCTACAAAATCCTCAAGCTCGAAATCGTCAAGGACGTTAAAAAAATCATTCATTTAAAAAGTACTCCCTTCTTCAGCCGCCCCGTTGCGGGTGCGGCCCTCTAAAAAAGATTCGCAATCGCTCGCCGTTGTTCAGCAAGCCTTAAAGAATTGAACCCCTTTTTTTGGAACAATCCCAAAAACCAAAACAGCGTCGGATCCGAGAACCCTACACGATTCGCCGAACCCAAACGCCACAGATCTGATCGTCCGCTTTCAGTTCCCCAACCTTCGGCGAAGATCCCCCTCACTACGACTAGCCTGCGTCCACCAAACGCCCGACCGTCGCGCGCAGGATAACGCAGGATTCATTTTTTGTCAAGGGCGCAAAGTTAAAAGTTTCTTAAAATAGCGGGGGAGTAGCCCTTTCTTTCACTAGAAAGTGTTCAAAGAAATTGCCTCCATTTTTAATTTTGTTTATTGAACCTACTTTCTTTCAGCGAAGAAAGAAAGTAGCAAAGAAATTCGCCTCGCAGGGGCGTCGCCGTCTCCCGTTCAAACGCCCGCGCTACCCGATACCGCTCCGCACTGCTTGAAAACTTCCTTGTTTTCGCGCAGTGCAAGGCCGCCATCCATGGCGGCCTCAAGTACGGTCGGCTAGTTCAGTGGGCTAAGTTTTATTTTTTCTTGCGTTTCTTCTTTTTCGGCGAGCGTGTGGCGTTGGCGAATTTCGCTTTAAGTTTGTCGGCGTCTTCCTTCTGCTTGTCGGTAGTTTTCTTGTCGCGTTGCATTTTGGCATATTCCGCGCCCAGCGACGCGATTTTGTGCTTGACCGTCATTATCGGGTGGCTCAGGAGCATTTTTTTCTGTCCGCCCTTCATTATCTCCAAAAAGTCGTCGGTGAAACGTTCGCCGAAACAGGGCGTCTCGCATTGTTCGCAAATCGGCTTGCCGATACCGTAGGGGCAACGGCTGATTTTTATCATGACAGTCGACAGGACGGCGGTGCATTTGGCGCACAGTTTGTTATCGGTCGTGCCGTGGTTCGCGTTGCAGTATTTGCCGAACGTCTTACGGATATTTTCTTTTTCATTCGGGATATTATTTTTCAATTCAGGCTCCTTGCGCTTAGGCAGGAGACTTTTTACTTTGTCGAGGATTCCCATTTTTAAGCTCCTTTCTAGTCGAGTTGTTTTATTCTAATTGCCGCGCAGGATTCATGTCAAGTCACTTGCTCCCGAACGAGCCGCGCCGAATTTCCCGCTCCTAATCAAAAGCCACAGCACGATTGACAGCGTCGTCGCCGTCGTCATGATTAATCCCAGCCCGTCGATAAAATTTCCCCAAGGCAACGTGCCCAACATCATTCCCAAGCTCCCAAAAAGCGTTGGGACAAAATTTATTACGGAGGCGGCTGTCCCGACATTTTCTTTTGATTCAAGTAGCAAAATTTCCATGGAGAACGGACGAACCACCGCGCCAATCATCGTGAACGGCAGGAACGCCAGCAAAAATGTCACTGCGCTTGACTGCCCGACGCTCAAAACTAAAATGCTACTCGTCAACGCCACGAAAAAGCTCAGCTTCAACATCGACACGTTCGATAAATTATTTTTCAGTTTCAGATACAAAATTGGTCCCGCGATTGACGCCGCCGAATTCACCGCGAAAAAGTAGCTGTACTCCTGCGCGGTCAGCGAGAAAAATTCCACGTAGATGAATGACGACGCGCTCAAATACGCCATGTACGGCTTAGACAGGAACGCGAACATTATCAACACCGCCATGAAATATTTTTTCCGCGCGACTTGAGCCAACAGCGTCAACGAATTTAAAATTCCGCCGCGATAGCGTTTGTGTTCGGGCAATGTTTCACAAAATAAAAATGCCACGATTAAATTTATCAGCCCCAAAACCGTCAGCAAATAGAACGAGCCGCGCCAATCGGTAAACGTCAACAGAATTCCTCCGACGAGCGGCGCGACCATCGGCGCGATAACTCCCAACGCTTGAGTTATCGCCAAAATTTTCCGCATGACTTTTCCGCGAAAACAATCTTTAATCAGAGCCGTCGCTACTGTGATGACTGCGCCCGAACCGACCGCTTGAAAAAATCTGCCCGCCAGCAAAAAATAAATGTTCGACGAGACCGCGCAAGAAAATGATGCCGCCGTATAAAGTGCCGCGCCGAAAATTAAAATCGGTCGCCGCCCGTATTTGTCGCTCAATGGACCGAAAAGTACCATGCTCACCGCGAACGTAAAGAAAAAAATCGTCAGCGTCAGCCCGACTAAAAACTCGCTCGCCGAAAAATAATTTCCCATTTCCGGCAAGGCGGGAAGATATAAATCCGTCGACAGCGGGATAAACATGCCGATATACGCCAGGTAAGCTATCATCGCCGTCACCGAAAGATATTTTTGTTGTCTCATGTACTCGCCCCATATTATTTTTGCCGCCATAATAGCAAAAAAAATCCCAACCGTCATTTGCTCTGGGGGAAATTTTTTTATTGGCTTGTAATAAACGGCAGCTTACGTTATCATATCTAAAGTTTATGTGTGCATTTTATTAGGAGGAGTTATCATGGTCAACAGAATTATTTTGAACGAAACCTCTTACTTCGGACCGGGCGCGATTAAAGAAATCCCTGCGGAAATTAAAAATCGCGGCTGCAAAAAAGTTATGCTCGTCACGGACAAAGACTTGCTCAAGTTCAAAGTCGCAACCAAAGTGACTGAACTTTTGGCGGCTGAAGGCGTCGACTTCGAGATTTACGACAACATCAAAGCTAATCCGACAATTGAGAATGTTCAAACGGGCGTTGCGTTCTGCAAAAAATGCGGCGCGGACATAATCGTTGCGGTTGGCGGCGGCTCGGCTATCGACACGAGCAAGGCTATCGCGATTATCATGACCAATCCGGAATTTGCTGACGTGCGCTCCCTTGAAGGCGTCGCCCCGACTAAGAACAAATGCTTGCCGATTATCGCCGTCTCCACCACTTCGGGCACTGCCGCCGAGGTTACGATTAACTACGTCATCACCGACGTTGAAAAGAATCGCAAATTTGTCTGCGTCGACCCGAAAGATATTCCCGTTGTCGCCGTCGTTGATTCGGAAATGTGCGCCTCCATGCCGGCGAAACTCTGCGCGGCAACTGGCATGGACGCCCTTGTCCACGCGATTGAAGGCTACATCACGAAAGCCGCTTGGGAACTTACCGATATGGTTCACCTTAAGGCGATTGAAATTATTTCCAAGAACCTGCGCAAATCGGTTAAGGGCGACCCTGCCGGTCGTGAGGCTATGGCACTCGGTCAGTATATCGCGGGCATGGGCTTTTCAAACGTCGGCTTGGGCATTGATCACTCCATGGCGCACCCGCTCAGCGCAGTTTACGATATTCCGCACGGAACCGCCTGCGCAATTCTGCTCGCGCCCGTCCTGAAATTTAACGCGCCTGCTACCGGCGAACGCTACAGGGAAATTGCGCGTGCCATGGGTGTTGCCGGCGTTGATGACATGACGCAAGAGGAGTATCGTGCCGCCGCTATCGCCGCCGTTGCCAAACTCAGCGCGGACGTCGGCATTCCCACCAAACTTTCCGAATTGGGCGTTAAGGCGGAGGACATCGACTTCTTAGCGGCTTCTGCTCTGGCAGATGCTTGCACACCCAGCAACCCCCGCGACGTAACTAAGGAAGAAATCGCCGAAATTTACCGCTCAATCTTCTAAGGCTTGAAAATAATCTCCGAAACTGCCGCTCACGAATAATCTTTGTTCGCCTTGGGCGGCTTTTTTGATTTTAGCGCGATTGTGTGTTATATTCGTAAAAAATTAAAAGGAAGATTTAACGTGGGAAATATTTTGCAGTTTTTGGCGGCGGAGACGAATGGCGAGAGTTATCGCACGACAAAATTTGAACTCGACGCTGAAAATCCCGCCGCGCATATTGAATACTCCGCGCCGCCCGAAATTGTTTTGAAGCACGCGGGCGAAACGCACCCGCCAACGATTTACTTGCCGCTTAAATCGCACAGAGTTGCGCCGCAGATTTTGAATTATTTTCTGGACGGCTCGCGGCGCGTCTTCAAGGTCGACGACATTGCCTATCAGCACGGCTCGCGCAAAATGATTTATCCGATTGTCGCGGGGCAAGTGGTCGCGGGCTGTTGTCGGCGTGTCGATAAAAAATTGCACGCGGAAAATTTTTCGGCGGAGATTGTCCTTGCTGTGCCCGACGTGACTAATCCCAGGAGTTTCGACGGCGGATTTTTCCCTGCGCTTGTCAACAAACTCAACGAACGCTCCAAAATAAAAATCTCTAAAATTTTGCCGTACAGCACGAGCAATAAGCCCGCCGAGAAATTTGAAGACCGCGCCGTCGCCAAGATTATGGAGCACATGCACGACACCGAAAAAAATTTAGTCGCCGAACTCGTCAGGCGCGGCAAACTCGACCAGAAAAATTATCTCGTCAAGGACGGCTCGCTGGAGTATCGCATTCTCCCCAACAAAAAATTCAACGCCAAAAATTACAGCTTCGTTATCGGCGTCTCGAAAAAGTTCAATCCCCTGCTCGTCAAAGATTCTTCCGACAAAATTAATCCCGGAATCGTCGCCGACCTGCCCGCCCTTTGCCGCACGCCCGTCACGATTTTTCAGCGCGAGGATAATTTTCACGGCGGGAATAAATTTGCGGTGTGGTATCTGCGCCTCCACGATAAAAAATTTTCCGATTCGCCCTTCGACGGAGTTGTCAAGGTTGAAAAAATTTTGGTCACCGACGCCGAAATTGCCGGCGAGAAAATCGACAGCGACGAGGTAAATCTTTTGAGCGCGTACCTTCTTAACGAGCGCAACCCCGTTTGCTACGGCGCGGACAGTCGTTGGGCTAATCACATCTACCCGATTTTTTTGACGGAGAGTTTTATCAAGTCGCGATTCATCTCCGCCGAAACTTTTTTACATTTATTTTGAGGTGAGCACATGAGCGAGATTATCGGGCGCGTTGCCGCCACGGAAAAATTTCCTGCAACTATGGACAAATTTTATTTCTGGACGGACGCCGATTTTAGATTGAATGCCTTCGACGTGGTCAAGGTCGCGCATATCGAAGGCTCTTTTTCTTTTGGCACGGTCGAAAATATTTTCCACATAACCGACGCCAAAAGTTTCCTGACGAATTACATTTCCTGCGACTTCGGCGACACGACGCTTGACGCGCCGACAATGCGCGTTGGCATGAATTACGTTGAAGTTGCCGTTTCTTTTAACACGAAAAATATTTACACGCCCGTAAAAAATGATTCGCCCGTCAGCCTTGCCGAAGCGGCGGAAATTGAGCAAGCGTTGGGGCTTGACAAGATTAAGAACAAATTGCCCTGCGGTTTTTTAAAAATGTACGAGGGGCACGCCGCCCGCGAAATAACTTTGCCCGTGAATCTCGACGCCCAATTTATTCTAGGACCGGAGGGCGCGCACTTGAACATTTCTGGCATATCGGGTTTGGCGGCGAAGACCAGCTACGCGATGTTTTTGATGAAGTCCGTCCAAGAAAAATTCGACGACTGCGCGTTTATAATTTTCAACGTCAAGGGCAAAGATTTAATGGCAATTCACAAGCCCAGCGACGAGACGCCCGCGCAGATTTATCAAGCGTTGAATTTGAGCGGCGAGCCGTTTGAAAATGTTCGCTACTACGCGCCGCGTGACGACGAAACTGTTACGAGCTACCTGCCGCCCACCGACGTTGTGGATTATCTGCGCGGCGGCTTGATGAAAAAATTTGCTTACGTTTATGAAGACGACCGCGAATCGCTGGAGATGCTTTTCGCCGACATTGACGACACAACGCAGACGATGGACTCGATTATCAGCAAAATTATCGACGCGAACGATTACGATTTCAGCGGAATTTCGACGTGGAAAAGTTTTTTGGACAAAGTTGATGAGCTGTCGCGGCGTGGCAACTCGAAGGAAATTTCCGTGCTGAGCTGGCGCAAGTTCAAGCGCATCGTCAACAAGGCAATAAAAAATGATAAAATGTTCGTCGACCGCCAGATTGACAAGCAACACGAATGCCGCCTGGAGGACGAACTTAAGCAAATCTGCGCGGGCTCGGTCAGCGTGATTGACATCGCCAAACTCGGCACCGATAAGCAGGCGTTTGTTTTCGGCGACGTGCTTAAAACGATTTACAAGCTCAAGCTCGGCGAATACGAAATAACTCCGCCGTCGAAAATAATTCTGTTCGTTGACGAGCTGAACAAGTTCGCGGGCAAGGACACAACAAAAAATTCGCCGATACTGCGGCAACTTTTGGACGTGGCGGAGCGCGGGCGTTCGCTGGGGATAATTCTTTTCGGTGCGGAACAATTTCGTTCTGCCATTCACCCGCGAGTAACGGGCAACTGTTCAACGCTAGCTTTCGGGCGCACGAACGTCCTTGAAACGACGACTAAAGATTATTCCGCATTGCCCGCGACGTACAAAAATATTTTGACGCGGCTGGAGCAGGGCGAATACGTCATACAAAATCCGATTTTCCGTTCGCTGCTTAAAGTCAAATTCCCCAAGCCGGCTTACAAACAGTTCAAAGAATAGGAGGAAATTTTATGGCTGAAGTTGGAGTATTTACTTTGGAAAGTCTCGTAAATGGCATGTATCCGAGTTCACTTGATACTTTCCGCGAATACATTCAAAATTCTTGCGACGCGATTGACAAAGCCCGCGCCGATAAAATTTTGGCGGAAGATGGCGGCACGGTTGAAATTACAATCGACAAAGACGCCCGCCGAATCACAATCGAAGACGACGGCACAGGAATTTCTGTTTTGGATTTCAAATCGACCTTGACGAATATAGGTTACTCCGATAAAAGTTTGGAGACCGACCGCGGCTTTCGCGGCATAGGACGACTTTGCGGCTTGGCTTATTGTCGAGAATTGCGTTTCGTTTCAACGGCGCGCGGCGAAGGAATTCAATCGACTGTGATTTTTGACGCCGCAAAACTGAGCAAACTTTTCCAAGAAAATTTCTACACTAAGAAAAAATACACGGTCAAAGAAGCTCTCGACGAGATTGTATCTTTTGATACCGTTGTTGCAGACAATGACGAGCATTTCTTCCGCGTCGAATTGATTGATATTGTCGGCACGAATAACAGCCTACTCGACATAGAAAAAGTTCGCGATTATCTTTCGTTCGTCGCGCCCGTCACCTACAGCCCGCATCTTTATTATCAAGAGTTGATTTATAAGCACGCCAAAGAGCTTGGTTTTAAAATTACCGAATACAGAATCCTCGTGAACGGTGAGCCTGTCGTTAAGAATTACAAGACGAACGTCCGAACCTATAAAGATAAAGATGAAATTTTCGGCGTAGATTTCCACGACTTCCGCAACGACGAAGAAAAATTAATCGCGTGGAGTTGGGTAGGCTTGTCGGAAATAAAAGGCGTCTTAAGCGAAGATAGAAGCTCGCCCGATTATAAAATGCGCGGCGTCAGACTTCGTGCGGGCAACATTCAAATCGGCAACCAAGAGGTCTTCAAAAATTTATTCAAAGAAGGTCGCGGCATGAAATATTTTATCGGCGAAGTTCACGCTGTCGACAAAAATTTGATTCCCAACGCCCGCCGCGATTATCTGGAAGAAAACCCTGCATATAAAACTCTTGAAGCCGCACTTATAGGTTACTTTGCCGAACTGAATAAAATATATCGTACTGCCTCGAAGATAAGAAGTCGCTACAGTGAAATTAACAAACCCGCCGAAACCGAGCGCGAATTTCAACGCGGTCATTCCAAAAAATTTAAAAATCGTGCCGAACTCGACGCGGAACTTGTCAAGCTGAACAAAGCCGCCGACTCCGCCAAGAAAAAAATTTCCGAACTTCAACAAAAAGCGGAGCAAGAACCCGACTCTGCTTGGTCGCGTGTCGTCTTGCGCATGATAAAAAATCACTCTGATAATAACCCCCCCCCCCCAGTCAACCTCCGCAGCCGCCTAAGGAAACAGGTCAATTCCCCCCATCAACTTGGCGAAGAGAAAAGCGCGACCTTTACTTTAAAATCCGTGGCGTCATTCTCGACAACCCGCAACTCAAGGGTAGAAAGCTCCTCGACAAGATTAACGAGGTGCTCGCCCAATGAGCCGCCGCGTCCTGTTAATCGAACCCAATTACAAGAACAAATACATTCCCGCCAACTTGATGAAGCTCGCGACGTATTTTCGGCAGGTGTGCAAAGATGACGTGAGATTTTTTAAGGGCGATTTGAAAACTTTTGCCGCGCAGTTGTTGCTTGAAGAATTTTTCGGCGGCAAAGTCGATAAGCAAAATCTTTTCGCGCCCGAAGAAAATGACGCCGCGCAAAAATTCGGCAGGCACGCGGAAATTTTTTTGGAGTTCATAAAGACGGGGAAAAGTTCTCTGATTGAAATTGTGCGCGCGGAAAATTATTTCTACGAATACACGCTGAAAAATCTGCACCGCCGCTTCAAAGCCGAGGACTTCCCGACGTTCGATATTATCTGCGTCAATTCGCTGTTCACGTTCTACTTTGACGAGACCGTTCGCACGATAAATTACGCGAAAAAATTTCTGGCTGGCGACGGGAAAATTTTTGTCGGGGGAGTGGCGGCGACTCTTGTCCCGAAATTTTTTGAGCTTGAAACAGGAATCACGCCGCACATCGGACTTTTGGATAAGCCCGACGATTTGGGCAAAAGCGACGCCGTGATCATCGACACCCTGCCGCCCGATTATTCAATCCTAGACGAAATCGATTACAAATACCCCGCCGCCGACGCTTACTTGACCTACACGACGCGCGGCTGCATTCGCAAATGTTCGTTCTGCGCTGTGAGCAAATTGGAGCCGGACTACAAAGACCACGTGAAAATTTTTGAACAGCTTAAGCACACGGAGGAGCAATTCGGCGCGCGGAGAAATCTTTTGCTGATGGATAACAACGTCTTGGCGTCGAGAAAGTTTGATGAGATTATCGACGAGATAAAGGCTTGCGGCTTCGGCAAGGGCGCGACGTATCTGCCGCCCGACGAATACTCCATTGCGATAAAAAATCTGCGCGGCGGCTTCAATGACCGAGCCTACCTGCGCAAAATGATTCGACTTTATGACGAACTGGAACGCCGCTTGCCCGAAAATTTGGCGGGCAATTTTTATGCGCAGCGCGAGGAAAAATTTTTGTTGAGCGTTGCCGGCGCGTCGAAGGAAAAAATTTTTGAGCTGGATGATTTTGTTCGCCCGCTGTTTGAAAAATATTTTCGGCGCAAGTCGCTGGTTCGCTACGTGGATTTTAATCAAGGACTGGACGCGCGTTTGATTGACGATTATAAAATGGCGCGGCTGGCGGAGTTGAATATTCGCCCCATGCGCATTGCCTTCGACCACATTGAACAGCGCGAAATTTACGAACGGGCGATTCGGCTGGCGGCGAAGTACGGGATTGATGACTTGTCGAATTATCTGCTGTACAATTTCCTTGACACGCCCGCCGATTTGTACAATCGACTAAAAATAAATATCGAGCTGTGCGAGGAGCTGGACGTGGCGATTTATTCTTTCCCGATGAAATATTGTCCGATTGACGACCCGAAATATTTCCGCAACCGAGATTATGTTGGGCGGCATTGGAATAAAAAATTTATTCGGGCGATACAGGCGATAATCAACGCGACAAAAGGCAAAGTCGGGCGCGGGCGCGATTTTTTTGAAAAGGCTTTCGGCAGAAATCTCGACGAGTTCCGCGAATTGCTTTATATGCCCGAAACGTTTATAATCTACCGCATGAAGTACGAGGATAATCATATGACGGAAAGTTGGCGCGAAAAATTTCTGGCATTGAACGTCGACGAACGAGCCGAGGCGGAAAATTTTATTGAGCAGAATAAATTCGCCGATAAGGATATTGCGGGCGCGTCCGCCGAAGTTCGCGGGCTGTTGAAATTTTATCAGATACGCCGCTAAAATTTTTTGGAGGATAGAAATGGCAAAGCAACTCAGGATAGAAAAATTGCAAGAACTGATTAAGCAGGAAATGAGCAAAATGCTTTTGACTGACTTGAAAGACCCGCGAATCGGCTTCGTGACGGTGACAGATGTCGAAATGACGGGCGACCTGCGCGAGGCGAAAATTTATGTGAGCGTGATGGGCGGCGCGGAGCAAGTTAAAAATTCGCTGGAGGGCTTGAACAGCGCGTTGGGATTTATCCGCCGTGAAATTGGGCAGAGAATTCGCTTGAGATTCACGCCGGAAATTTCCTTCGCGCTGGACACGTCGCTTGATTATGGCGAACATATTCAAAAGCTTTTGTTGCAAGTGGAGGGAGACACAAAAAATGTTGATAACGCTGACGGAAGCGGCGGAGAAAATTCGAGCCGCGAATAAAATTTTGATAACGGCGCACGTTCAGCCCGACGGCGACGCAATCGGCTCGACGCTGGCACTAATGCAAATGCTCCGGTCAATCGGCAAGTCCGCGCAGATTTTCATTGACGACACCGTCCGGAAAAATTTACACGCCCTGCCGCATTTTGAAGAAATTCGCCGACCCAAGGACGGAGAAAAATTCGACGCGGATTTGATGATTGTTTTGGACACTTCGCCTGACAGGATTGGCAACGTAAAAAATTTAACCGACGCGCCGGTTTTGAATATCGACCACCACGTCACGAACAAAAATGATTTGGGCGATTTGTACGTTGAGACTAAGGCGGCGGCGACGTGCGAAATTATTTTCAAGCTTGCCGGCGAACTCGACGCGCCAATCACGCCCGAAATCGCCACCTGTCTTTATACGGGGCTTGCGACCGATACGGGCTTTTTCCAATTTTCAAACACCCGCGCCGAAACTTTAGCCATTGCCGCCGAGCTGATTCGTTGTGGTGTCAGTCCGCATTTCATTTCCGAACAGCTGGAGAAAAAATCTTTGGCGGAGGTGCGCGGACTGAGTGCCGCTTTAAACTCGCTGAAAATGTTTTACGACGACAAAGTTGCGGGCATGATTCTCGACCATGATACCGCGAAAAAATTTGACTCGACGGAAGGCTTTATCGACGAAATTCGCGTGATTGAAACTGTTGACGTGGCGTTTCTGATTACGGAAAAGGCTCCGAATGTTTGCCGCGTAAGTATGCGTTCAAAGGGCGTTGACGTGTCGAAAGTTGCGGCGAAATTGGGCGGCGGTGGGCATATCAGAGCGGCGGGCTGTACGCTGAAGACGACGCTCGCGGAGGCGGAAAAAATTTTGGTTGCGGCAATCGGCGAAGCTTTTAACAATTAGGAAGTAGGAATGAGGAATTAGTAATGAATATTTTTCATTGCGCATTACGCACTGCGCATTACGCATTATGAAAGACGGCTTTATAAATTTCAACAAACCTTCGGGCATGACGAGCCACGACGCGGTTAATCATGTTCGGAGGATTTTTTCTACGCGCAAAGTTGGGCACGCGGGCACGCTCGATCCGGCGGCTTGCGGCGTTTTGCCGATAGCGATTAATCGGGCGACGAAATTTATTGAATACCTCGCCGACCTCGATAAGTCTTACCGCGCTGAAATTTTATTTGGAATTGCGACTGACAGCGGCGACCTCGACGGCGAAATTATTGCCCGCGCAGATAATTTTAAAATGCCCACGGCTGACGAGCTTAACGCCGCGCTGAAAAATTTTTTAGGGGAGATTGAACAGACGCCGCCGAAATTTTCCGCGATAAAAATTCACGGGCGCAAGGCTTACGACATGGCGAGGAAGAATTTGGATTTTGAAATGCCGCGCAGGCTTGTAAAAATTTTTCGGCTGGAGCTTGTCGGCTTGAATAAAAATTCGGCGACGATTGAGCTTGATTGCGGCAAGGGCACTTACGTCCGGAGCCTAGCGATTGATTTGGGCGAACGACTGAACTTGCCCGCGACGTTGAAAAATTTAATTCGGTTGCGCGTCGGCGATTTCGATATAAAAAATTCCTTGACGCTTGACGAAATAAAAAAAATCGGCGCGGATTGTCTCCTACCGATTGAAAATTGTTTGAATCATTTGCCGCGCTTTGAACTCGACGAGCGGCGAATTCGCGCTTTCATGAACGGTTTGCCTACGACGATTCACGCGCCTGACGAAAAAGCTTTGAGAATCTTTTCTAGCGGGAAATTTTTGGGCGTAGGAAGGATTGAAGGCGGCGAGCTTCGATCGTCGAAAATAATTACTTGAAAAATTTTTCAGCTCGTGATATTATTCGAACTGCTTAAATTACAAAATCGGTGGCAGTCGGTGTTTCGCGGCGTCGACTCCTCTCTTAATGACATAGGTTGATTGAAGAAGGTCGCACCCGCTTTCGCGGCTTTTTTCGTTCTTAAATTACTTCAGAAACGTGAGCAACATCAGAACGGTCTGGATCAGGCTGAGCGTAAGCATCAACCACTGGAATTTGTCCATAATGTCACCCCCTCTCTTGCGAGAGGAAAGCCGACTCACCGACTGCCAATCGAATACTATCACACGTTCAGAAATAATTCAAGAAAAATTTAACCGCTCAAGTTCAAAGCTTGGGCGGTTTATTTTATGAATTCGCGAATGAACTGCACGGATTTCAAGCTGTTGCCGAGGATTGATTGAACGTAGTCGACGAAAAAATTTTCCGCCGCGTTCAGTTGCCGCGAATTAAGAATTAATTTCGTATCGTCGCGCCAATTAAAGCCGAGCATCGTCTCAAAAGTTTTTCGCAGGGCGTCGGGATAGGGGCGAATGTCCTGCGCGGCGTCAACGCAATTCATGCAAACCGCGCCGCCGTCGAGGATACTAATCGCCGCGTCGCCGTCAATTTCCGCGCCGCAATGAACGCACCGACTAAAATTCAACTGCACGCCGCTCGTCTCCATGAATTGGCAAGCACCAATCAACGCGGCAACTTTCGGGTTGCGTTTGCTGAGCGCGGGCAGAGATTTCGTCAGCAGATTAAAAGTCGCCGGCTCCTGTTGGCGCGGAAAAGTCATGCGGTTGACGATTTCAAAAAGCAACGACGCATAAGCCAGCCGCTCCAAATCTTTGGTCAGCGCGTCATAAAAATTTAAAATGTCCGCGTCGCGAATCGTGTCGACCTTTGAGCCGCGAGTTATCTCTGCCGAAATGTGATTGAACATTTGCATTGCACCGGAGAGCGGAGAGCGCGAGCGTCGGCAACCGTAAGCGTTCGCCTCCAACTTGCCGAATTCTTTAGTAAAAAGCGTGACGACCCTGTTGGCGTCGCCGAAATCGTCCGTCTTCAAAACGATTGCTTCAACTTTGAACGTTTCCATTAGCCTTGAGTTTCTCCAAATCTGTTGGCATCATGCCCGCTGTCGAAATTGTGCCCGCCGTGACGATAAATTGTAGCGCGTCCTGCGGCAGCATGTCCAGATAAATCACGTCCGATTTTTTTACGAAAAAATTCATGCCCGCCGTCATGTTCATGCTCCAGGGCATGTAGACGCAGACATAATCGTCGCCGAGCTTGGCTTTAATCGGTTCGGGCACCGTCAGCATTTGAAAGCCCATGACGTAGGATTTTTGATACGGCACGAGCACGACGCTTTTGAACATCGAATCCGATTCAAAAAGAGCCTTCGAGACCTGCTTGACCGATTTGTAGATGAACTTGACGACGGGAATTTTTCCAATGATATTGTCGAAGAGTCCCAAAATTTTTTCAGATAGGAAGTTGCCGCTCAACACTCCGACAATCCAAATTCCCACCAAGACAATCACAAGACCCGCGCCCGGCAATTTGGCGGGCAAATATTTTCCGATTGTGTTTTCCGTCAAATTGAACAGCCAAATCACCACGAACACGGTTATCGCGGGCGGTACGACGATTAACAGCCCCTTGAAGAAACTGCTTGAGATTTTCTCCGTGAAAGATTTTTTCTTATCCTCGTCCATGTTTGCTCTCCAGAATCAGTTCAATGGCGTTGAGCACGTCGTCAATATCTTTTTCGGTGATGACGAGCGGCGGTTGGAAGGCGAGAACATTTCTGCCGACGCCGTTTTTGCCGACGATAAAGCCGCGATTTTTCAGCTCCTCCAAAAGTTCGTCGAGTTCTTTAAAGGCGGGCGATTTGTCAGCGTGAACGAACTCCGCGCCGACCATCAGCCCGATACCGCGCACGTCGCCGATTATCGGGAATTTTTTTTGCAAAGTCTTCAAGCCGCTCATAAGTTGTTCGCCGCGAGCTCTAGCATTGTCCATAAGATTTTTTTCTTTAATGTAGTCGAGCACAGCAAGCCCCGCCGTCGAGGAAACGGGATTGCCGCCGAGCGTCGACGCGCCGGGGCGTGTGTAAGTGTCGGCGATTTTTTTTGTCGAGATAAACGCGCTAATTGGTTGCCCGTTGCCCAAAGCTTTTGCAACGCTCATGATGTCGGGCGTCACGTCGAAATTTTCAATGGCGAACATTTTGCCCGTCCGCGCGAAACCTGTTTGAACTTCGTCAGCAATCAGCAACGCGCCGTATTTGTCGAGAATTTCCTTGACGCGCTTGAAGTAACCTTTTGGCGGCACGACGATACCCGCGTTGCCCTGAATCGGTTCGGCGATAAGTGCGGCGGGCTTGCCCGAAGTCGCGCTTTGAATAATCGTTTCAACTTTATTGGCGCATTCCAAATCGCATTCGGGAAATTTTTTGTTAAGCGGGCAACGGTAGCAGTAAGGATTGGGCGCGAAATTAATTCCGCCGACGGGTTGCGGGTCGGTTCTCCACATGCCAATTCCCGTCAAGCTCATGGTGAGTTTCGTGCGCCCGTGAAGACCGCTCTGCAAAGCGATGAATTCGGAGCTTTTCGTATAAATCGACGCTAAAAGGAGCGAGCCTTCATTAGCCTCAGTGCCCGTCGAGCAGAAGAAACATTTTTGCAAATCGCCCGGCGCAACTTCAGCGAGACGTTCGGCGAGATTGACAAAGTTCTCCGTCAGATAAATATTGCAAACATGCTGGAGCGTTTTAATCTGCTCAATCATGCGCGCGGTTATGAAGGGGTTGCAGTGCCCGCAATTAATCACGGAAACGCCCGCATAACAATCAAGATATTTCTTGCCTGTCGTGTCGAAAAGATATTGCATTTCGCCGCGCACGAATTGCGGCGGGTCGCTGTAAAAATGTCCGAGACAAGGCATAATGTATTCGCGTTTCTTCTCAAGAATTTTTTTCGCGCCGATAAAATTTTCCAAGTTCATCACATCCCGTAAATTTTTGCAGATTGCTTTAAGCTGAAAAATTTTTTTAGACTAAGCCGTTTGCAATCATGTACTCGGCGATTTGCAGAGCATTGAGAGCTGCGCCCTTTCTGATTTGGTCGCCGCAGACCCAAAGATTCAAGCCGTGTTCAATGGAAAAATCTTTTCTGATTCGTCCGACTTCCACAGCGTCTTTACCGGAAGTTTCAAGCGGTTGAGGATAAATCATTTCGTCGGGATTGTCGCGGACGATAACGCCAGGAAATTTTTCAAGCGCGGCGCGAGCTTCGTTGACGGAAACTTCATTTTCAAATTCGACGTTGACTGATTCGGCATGGCTACGATAGACGGGCACGCGGACAGTCGTCGCCGTGATTCTCATCGCGTCGTCTTCCATGATTTTTTTCGTCTCGTCGACCATCTTCATTTCTTCCTTAGTGTAGAGATTTTCCTTGAAGACATCGATTTGCGGCAAAAGGTTCGAGGCAATTTGATAGTGCTTGTCGAGCTTAGCGACGGGCAAAACTTTAGCTTCGACTTCCTCGCCGTGAACTAACGCTTCCAACTGCGCTTTTAATTCGTCCATACCCTCGCGGCCCAGGTCCGTCACCTGATAGCCGTAGTTTTCCAGCAGCAGGCGCACGATGTTCTTGCCGATGTCGTGTACGTCGCCCTTGAC
>JAFPVP010000140.1 GCA_017412925.1 Selenomonadaceae bacterium | reverse complement strand
TCGAAGTAGCCGTTACGGCGATTGGTCGTCTCTTTTTCCTCACGTTAACGATCCATTTCGCCGTTTAACATAGCCTCAAACATCGGTTCGAAGACGTCTTTTAGAGCCGCTTGCATTTCGGCGACACTTTTGGGGCTCGTACTGGGCGATGATGGCTTGAGCAATTTTTCAGCCGGGCGTGTCTTGATTTTTTTCTTTCCATCTCTTTTGGCTCTTATATCAAAAAAAGGATTGTGTTTGCCTTCTTACACAATCCTTTTTATACTACCCACCTGACTTTGAGTAAGCCCTCGCGAAGTTAGTATCTCGCGCAATCTTTCTTGGAAACTCATATATCAACGAGTTTTTCGACGTTAATATCTTTTACGATTAATGAAAGCCCCTTCCAACTCGGAGGGGGCTTTTTTGTCTGCACCTTGTCTGCAGAACGTTTGATTTTTACTAAAATACAGTTGAGCACAGTTAGGTACAAAATCCGCTTTGTTTCGCGTTACATTACTGATCGTAAATTAAGTTAAGCATAATTTATGTTTGTATTGATAATTATTTGCTTCATTAAATCACCGCCAATATTTTAACGCACTACGTTGCTTGTTGCAAAAAAATTTTTTTCGGCACGGTGACAAAACTTAACTTATTCCGTATAATAAGCGCGAAACAAATTCGCTAAACAAAATTGAATATCGGGGAGCTTGCAGGAAATTTTTTCGGACAGGCTGAGAGGAAGTTAAGCACTTCGACCCGCGAACCTGATTCGGATAACGCCGACGTAGGAAAAATAATTTTTCGACACAACGGGAAGACCTCCGAATTGAGGTTTTTCCCTTTTATTTTGAGGAGTTGGTAGAATGAATCACACAAAAAAATTGACGTTGACGGCGGTGCTGACGGCGGTTGCGGTCGTCGGAAGCCTTTTATCGTTCCCGATTTTGGGCAGTCGTTGCGCGCCGGTTCAGCACATGGTTAACGTCTTCTGCGCGGTGCTGCTCGGCTGGCGGTATGGATTGGGCGCGGCGTTCACGGCGAGCTTGCTAAGAAATCTTTTCGGGCTGGGGAGTTTGCTTGCATTCCCTGGCAGTATGTGCGGCGCATTTTTGAGCGGCGTCGTCTACGCGCGGACGAAAAATATTTGGCTGACGGTCTTGGCGGAGGCGTTAGGCACGGGTATAATCGGCGGGCTTGCGGCGTACCCGATAGCGATTTTGTTTATGGGCAAAGTGGCGGGCGACGTTGCCTTTTATGTTTACGTCGTGCCGTTTTTAATCTCGACGACCTGCGGCGCGTTTCTTGCGGGGCTTGTCGTTAAACGCTTTAAAAAATTTTTGGGAGAGTGAACTTTTATGTCAACGCAAATGCAAATGGCTCGCGAGGGCAAAATTTCTGACGGCCGCTTTAAAAGCGGCGGAAGTTACTTTTAAAAAGTAACCAAACAGCGGGCGCGATTAGTCGACAAAGATTTTCGGCTGGTCGCCGCGCTTAAAGTGATTAAAAAATTTTTTGGAGAGTGAACTTTATGGCAACGCAAATGCAAATGGCTCGCGAGGGCAAAATTTCTGACGCGATGAAAATCGTGGCGGAGGCGGAAAAAATCCCCGCCGAAAAAATTCGCGAAGGCGTGGCGCAAGGCGTCATTGCAATCTGCGCGAATATCAACCACAAAAACTTGAAACCGTGCGGCGTGGGCGCGGGCTTGCGGACAAAAGTCAACGCCAATATCGGCACGTCGAGCACCTTCCCCGACATTGAGCCCGAACTTTTAAAATTGGACGAGGCTGTCAAATGCGGCGCGGATTCGGTTATGGACTTGAGCACGGGCAACAACATTGACGTTTCGCGCAGAAAAATTATCGAACACTCGCCGATAATGGTCGGCACCGTTCCGATTTATCAAGCGACGGTCGAGGCGATTAAAGCTCACGGCGCGATTGTCGCCATGACGGAAGACGATTTGCTCCGCACGATTGAAACGCAAGCCAAAGACGGCGCGGATTTTATGACGTTGCATTGCGGCGTTACGCGCTCGGCTATCGAAAAACTCCGCACGCAGAAACGCGAAATGGATATTGTCAGCCGCGGCGGAAGTTTTATCGCGGGCTGGATTCTTCACAATGAGAAAGAAAATCCACTCTTTGAACGCTACGACGACATTTTAGATATTTGCGCGAAATACGACGTGACGATAAGCTTGGGCGACGGCATGAGACCTGGTTGCATTGCCGACGCCACCGACCGCGCACAGTTGACGGAGCTGATAACTTTGGGCGATTTAGTTGACAGAGCGTGGCGGCGCGGCGTTCAAGTTATGGTTGAGGGTCCCGGTCATGTGCCCTACGATCAAATCGAAGCCAACATGCGCCTTGAAAAGCGTCTTTGCCGCAATGCGCCGTTCTATGTCCTCGGGCCTTTGGTCACGGACGTTGCGCCCGGCTACGATCACATCACGGCGGCGATTGGCGGGACTTTGGCGGCGGTCAGTGGCGCGGATTTCTTGTGCTACGTGACGCCCGCCGAACATCTTTGCTTGCCGACGATTAAGGACGTGCACGACGGAGTTATCGTGTCGAGAATTGCAGCCCATGCCGCCGATTTGGTTAAAGGCGTCGCCGGTGCTCGCGACTGGGATTTGAAGATGGCACGCGCCCGCAAAGTTTTGGATTGGGACGAACAGCTGAACTTGGCGATTGACCCTGAACTCGCCCGCAAGAAACGCAGCGCACGCAATAAAGCGGGCGAAACTGCCTGCTCCATGTGCGGAGAATATTGCGCGGTTAAAATCGTCTCTAAATATTTTGATTCGCCGGTCTTCCCCTGCGTCGAT
>JAFPVP010000139.1 GCA_017412925.1 Selenomonadaceae bacterium | reverse complement strand
TTTGGCACGCGGCTTGCTTTTTATTTTGGCAGAGGAGGCGATAACGATGACTTACCTAATTTCTGTCGGCGTGACAGTCGGGATTTTGGCGGGCGCGTGGTGCTTGGCGGCGGACAATATCGGGCTGATAAGTTTCGCGGGCTTTTTGGGCTGGGCAACTTATTTTGCGGCGGGCGGCGGCGTCAAGGGCGTCAAGCTCGGTCTTTGTTCAAACATGAGCGGCGTTTTTTGGGGGCTGGTGACGACTGCGCTCTGCGGAATTTTTCCCGACGTGCCGTATTATTTCTTCACGATAATTTTCGCGGGGATTATGTGTTGGCAAGCGCACGTTGAACTTTTGAGCTTTATCCCCGGAACTTTTATCGGCAACGCGACTTATTACGCGGTGATGGCTTTGGGCGGCGAATCGGCATTGACTGCCATCGGACTCGCTTGCGGAATTTTTCTCGGAATAATTTCTGATAAATCTGCGAGGCTGTTGACTAAGGACGAGCAAAACTGATATTTTGGCAGCAAAATGGAAAGGAGCGGACGGAAATTGATCAAGCACGGAATTTCAGAACAAATTTTTCTTGGCACGTTGCCCTGCGAAACTATCATCACGGACAAAGCGGGCAAAATTTTCAGGGCGAACCGCGACCACTACAAGTCAAAAAATTTTCCGCCCGACAAAAATTTTTTCAGTAAAAAAATTTTCCTCGACGCGCTGCCCTGCGAAACTGTCACTGCGGACAAGGCGGGCAAAATCTTCAGGGCAAAAAGTCCGCCGCATAATAAAATTTTTTCGGCAAAAGGAGTTGACGGAAATTGATTAAGCACGGAATTTCGGAGCAGGCTCTCCTCGACGCGCTACCCTGTGAAATCGTCGTCACGGACAAGACCGGCAAAATCATCAAAGCCAATCGCGACTACTGCAAGGCAAAAAATTTGTCGCCCGATAAAATTTTGGGCAAGGACATAAAAAAAATTTCCGGCTCTCAACAAATCGTCAACGCCCTCGAATATCCGACGGAGACTAAATTGATTTTCCGCGAGAACGAAGACTTGGTCGTCCTTAGCAACATTTTTTCCGAAACGGAACTGCGCGGCGCGTTGGAGATGCGCTTCCATAGCCACGGCGCGGGTTCGGCGGGCTACATGGAGTTAAACTACAGCAACATGACGGAGGACATCCACAAACTTTTTGAGACGAATTGGGACGTGATTTACGCCAGCGACGGCGACGGGATTACTTTGGAAGTCAGCTCGGCGGCGAATTCGATTTGGGGCGTCGACGCAAAATTTCTCGTCGGCAAAAGTGTCTACGATTTGGAGCGCGAAAAAATTTATTACCCGTCGATAACGCGCATGGTCTTGGAGTCTAAGCGGCGCGTGCAGGCAATTCAAACGACGGCGACGGGCAAAAAACTTTTGGTCATGGGCACGCCCATTCAGAACGAGGCGGGCAAAATTATTCGGGTGATAAACACGTCGCGGATAATCCCGAACGAAAACGACTTGTCAAAAGAGCTGGAGGAGACGCGGCTTTTACTCGACGGCTACAAGCGGGAACTTGCGCTCAGTCGTCTGCAGGAGAAAGAAAATAATTCGTTCATAGCGGCGAGCCCCGAAATGCAGAAAGTTTTTTCGCGGGCGATGAAAGTCAGCGAGACGGACGTTGCAATTTTGATAACGGGCGAGTCGGGCGTCGGCAAGGAAGTTTTAGCGAACTTAATCGCCACGAAGAGCCGCCGCGCAGATAAGCCGTACATAAAAATAAATTGTAGCGCGATACCGCCGACGCTTTTTGAATCGGAACTTTTCGGCTATGAACGCGGAGCCTTCACCGGAGCCGAACGTAGCGGCAAGCCGGGACTTTTTGAGCTGGCGAATCACGGGACACTTTTTCTCGACGAGATCAGCGAAATTCCAATCAACATGCAGGCAAAATTTTTGCGCGTCCTTCAGGAAAAAGAATTCATGCGCGTGGGCGGCACGAAATTAAAAAAGCTCGACGTGCGGATAATCGCGGCGACGAATAAAAATTTGCTGGAGGAGATTGAGCGCGGGAATTTCCGCAAGGATTTGTATTATCGGCTGAACGTCGTGCAAATTCACATACCGCCCTTGCACGAGCGGCGCGAAGATATTCTGCCGTTGTCGCTGGCGTTTCTGGAAAAGTACAATCGCAAATACAATCTGGACTGCAAATTTTCGCCGGAAGTGATGGACGCATTTTTCCGCTATTCTTGGGACGGCAATGTCCGCGAACTTCAGCACGCGGTGGAGCGTATGGTCGTATTGTCGCCGCAATCGCTAATCGGCGTGGAGAGTTTACCCGAAGCATTAATCACGGCGGACGCGGGCGAAGTCGTTCACGTGAACGAAATCATTCCGCTCAAGGAGGCGCAGAAAATTTTGGAGAAAAAACTTTTGGCAATGGCGCGGAGAAAATTTAAAACGACGACCGCCATCGCCGAAGCCCTCGGAATCAATCAGAGCACCGTCAGCCGCAAGCTCAGCAAAAAATAATTTATTCCGCTGTGCATAATCGATATTACTCCGCGCATAAAAATTTCCGTCAAAAAATTTTCAGAGCGCATATTGGCGGGAAAAATTTTCTGGCATAAAATTTGCTTTATAAAAAGTTGAAGGCAAAAGGAAAAGAGGCGAACAACATGGCGAACAGATTAATCGCAGCGTCCGTGCAAATGGACTGCACTCCTTACGACAAGGAAAAAAATCTCGCTCATGCCGAGAATCTGATTGCCGAGGCGGCGTCGAAAGGCGCAAAGTTAATCGTCTTGCCCGAACTTTTCAGCACGGGTTACCGCGTCGAGCTCCGAGACAGAGACTTGGCGGAAGAAATTCCCGGACAGACGACCGCTCGTTTGCAAGTGCTTGCCGAAAAGTACGACGCTTACATCGCGGGAGCTGTCCTTGAGAAAGGAGAGGATAAAAAAGTTTACGACACGGCGATAATCGTCGGCGCGGAGGGTCTAATCGGCACGCATCGCAAAATGCATCTTTGGGGCGACGAGGTCAAACGTTTCAGCAAGGGAAATTCTATCGGCGTCATCAAGTTGCCGTTCGCGACGGTCGGAATTCTCATCTGCTACGAAATCGGTTTTCCCGAACAGGCGCGAATTCAAGTTCAGAAGGGCGCGGACATTTTGATTTACCCGTCGGCGTTCGGGAAGGCTCGCTACTACGCCTGGGACATCGCGTCGAAAAGTCGGGCGTTGGAGAACGGCGCGTTCGTTATCGCCTGCAATCGTTGCGGTCAAGATTCGGATTCGGTCTTCGGCGGTTTGAGCAGAATCGTTGCGCCCGATGCTACAATTTTGGCGGCGGCGGGTATCGAAGAGGAAAGAATTGTTTGCGCGGAAATTAATTTGGACGCAACTAAAAAAATGCGGAGCACCTTGCCCTATCTCCGCGACTTGAACAAAAAACTTTATAACCAAAATTTCTAGCGTATGTTTGAAATATGCGAGGCTCAATATCCGCTTCGTGATAAAAAAATTTTTGGGAGGTTATCAAAATGGCAGAAAAAACTATCCTTGTCGGCTACGGCGTTGACATCGACGCGGTTGCTGGTTGGCTCGGCTCCTACGGCGGCGAAGATTCCCCCGACGATATTTCTCGCGGTCTGTTCGCGGGCGAAGTCGGCATTCCCCGCCTGCTCAAACTCTTCAAGAAGAACAACATCAAGGTTACGTGGTTCGCGCCCGGTCACTCGATTGAAACTTTCCCCGAACAGATGAAAATGATCGTCGCGGACGGTCACGAAATCGGCGCACACGGCTACGCGCACGAAAATCCCATCGCCCTCACGCCGCAGCAGGAAGAAGATATTCTCGTCAAGAGCATTGAGCTTATCACCGCGCTGACCGGCAAAGGTCCGACCGGCTACGTCGCGCCTTGGTGGGAATTCTCCAACGTCACCGACAAACTTTTGAAGAAGTACGGCATCAAATACGACCATTCGCTTATGCACCATGACTGCATGCCCTACTACGTCAGAATCGGCGACAGCTGGAGCAAGATTGATTACTCGCAGCCCGCCTCCACGTGGATGAAACCTTTAATCCGTGGCGAAGAGACCGACCTCGTTGAAATTCCCGCCAACTGGGATTTGGACGATATTCCGCCGCTCATGTTCATTAAAAAATCTCCGAACAGCTTCGGCTTCCACAATCCGCACGACATCTTCGGCATGTGGGAGGATTCGTTCGATTACGTCTACGAAAACTACGACTTCGCCGTCTTCCCGATGACGATTCACCCCGACGTTTCCGGCAGAATTAAATCGCTCGGTTGTCACCAACATTTAATCGACCACATCAACAAGTTTGAAGGCGTTCGCTGGTGCACGCTTAACGAAATGGCGGACGAATTCATCAAACGTTTCCCGCGCAAAAAATAATTTTGGAGGAGGTGCGCGTTTATGTGCGTTCTTTGCGGCGAATTGATTATGAACGTTCACTGGACGGATCAGCCGCTCCACGACAGCGAATATCGGCGGAAGACGCGAATCGTCGCGGGCGAAGGGCAGAGGACTCGTCGGCGCATGAGGATTAAGCGCGTCGCCGTCGCCAATAAAATTCTCGCTTACTACGGGCTGAAGTTGCAGGATTGGAACGGGAGCAAATACGTTCTCTCCGATAAAAAGGGCGTCAGCAACGTCGTAAACAGTCTCGGCGACATGTGGCAAACGGCGTCAAAGATGTGCCACAGGACGCTTGACCCGCTCGACCCCGCCTTCCTGCAAACTCTGGAAAAAACTCATGGATAATCGGATAGCAATTACAATCGTCACGGGCTTTCTCGGCAGCGGCAAGACGACTGTGCTGGCTCGCGTGCTCAAGGACGAACGCTTTAAAAACACGGCGGCGATTATAAACGAATTCGGCGAGGCAGGACTCGACCACAGATTGATTCGGCGCATTGAGGAGCGCACGCGACTTTTGAGCGGCGGTTGCATCTGTTGCAACATGCGCGACGATTTGATTAACGAGCTGAAAGAAATTCTGAACGAGTACGAGCGCGGCGAAATTCCACTTGACCGCGTCGTAATTGAGACGACCGGACTTGCCGACCCCGCTCCGATTCTGTTTTCAATTCTGATGGATCCTCTGCTAACCAATCGCTACTTCGTCGCCAATATCGTCTGTTGCCTCGACGCGGCGAACGGCGAACTCCACCTGAAAAACAATCCCGAATCCTTAAAGCAAATCGCCGTTGCCGATACGATTATCATCACGAAAACTGACCTCGTCGAAAAGGAAACCGTCGCCTTCATGCGCGAAAGACTTAACCGTCTGAACCCTGCGGCGAAAGTTTTTCAAGCGGCGAACGGCAAAATCAATCCCGAAATAATTTTCGGCGACGGACAAAATCGCATGGAAAAAATTTCCCGCCGAGAAAATTTTTCCGAGATGAAGCACGCCGACGATATTCACTCCATGTCGATAAAATTTTACGACGCGCTCGATTGGACATCGTTTGGCTTGTGGATGAGTATGTTGCTTTACGCGCACGGCGAAAAAATGCTCCGAATTAAAGGCATGGTTGACGTTGGCGAGGAAGGTCCGATTGTGATTAACGGCGTCCAACACATAATCCACCCGCCGCATCACTTGGAAGATTGGAACGGCGAGGAGCGCAATTCACAAATCGTCTTCATCATGAAGGGGCTTGACCCGCAACGTGTGATTGCGTCGCTGATTGCCTTCCAAAATATTTTGGGCTCCGCGCCCGTCATCGAAGAAGTCACTTCAAATCCATATTGACCATATAAACCCCTCTTGTTGAAAAAAAATTCAGCCCGCGAGCTTGCGAAAGTTCACGGGCTATTTTTTATTTGCGTCGCTTGGCTGAAGACAAAATCCCCAGCTGTTCGCGATACTTCATGACGGTGCGCCGCGCTATCGAAATTCCACGCGCCGATAAAATTTCTGCAAGCGATTTGTCTGACAGCGGGCGTTGCGGATTTTCCGATTTTATCAGCTCGACGATTAACGCTTTGACTTTTGCGGCGGTCACGTCTTCCGTTGATATGCTTGCCGAAAAAATTTTCCTAAGCTCCACCACGCCGAACGGCAATTCCGCAAATTTGTTCGCGACGGCGCGGCTTATCGTCGATTCGTGCAGGTTGAGTTCCTCGGCAAGTTCGCGCATTGTCATAGGCTTAAGGAAATGCCAGCCCCTGCGCAAAAATTTTTCTTGTCGCCGAACAATCGCCTCGACCACGCGCAACAAAGTTTTCTCCCGCTGACGAATATTCCGCAAAAGTTGCCGCGCAGAATTCAAATGTTGCGCAAGATAATTTTTCGTCTCCGCATCAAGGTCTTTCAAGTCGGAATAGTCTTCGGAAATTTTCACGCGGGGAAAGCTCGCGCTGTTCAGAAAAATTTCGCCGCCCTCGGTTATGCGCACGTCGGGGACAATAAATTTCGTGACGCCGCCGCCGTAAGCACTGCCGGGCTTGGGATTGAGCGCGCGGATAATTTCAATCGCCCGCCGAACTTCCTCGACCGAAGAATTTTCTGCGCGGGCAATGTCTTTTAATTTGTGCGCGGCGATTTTTTCCAAGTGACGTTCGATAATCGCGGCGACAAGTCCCGAAAAAATTTCCTTGCGCTCGGCTTGCAACTTCAAACACTCCGCCAAATTTCTCGCGCCGATTCCCGCCGGCTCCAACGCTTGAACGCGCCGCAAAATTTCCAACAAAAAATTTTCCGCGACGTTCAAAATCTGCGCGGCGTCCGCGATTGGAATCGTCAAGTAGCCGTTCGCGTCCAATGCGCCAATTAAAAATTTTGCCGCCGATAATTCTTCCGCGTCGAATACAAAAATTGCTTGCTCCATTAAAAATTCTTCCAGCGTCGTCGTCGAAGTGTCGGGCGGCTCGAAAATTTTTTCCGCGTCGAAAGCTGGCGGCTCGTCGAAATACTCCAGCTCCAGCGTCGGATTCTCCAAATGCTCCCGTTCGATTGTCTCCTTTAATTCGGCGGCGGACATCTGCAAAATTTCTATCGATTGGCGCAGTTCGGGCGTCATGACAAGCCGCTGACTTAGCCCGATTGAAATTTCCTGCCGCATTTTATTTGGCGGGCGGAGCAGTCATTTCGCCGCGCTGAACCATAAGAGCGAACGCCGCCTCCATAATCTGCCGACCAATCGGAACCGCCGAACTCGCGCCGAAGCCGCCCTGCTCGACGATAACCGCCACGGAGATTGCCGGATTGTCGAAAGGACCGTAGCCGACGAACCAGCCGTGATCCGTGCCCTGCGAATTTTCAGCCGTGCCCGTTTTGCCGGCGATGTCGTAAGGGAAGCCGATAAAATTTCTCGCCGCCGTGCCGTTGACTGTAACGTCGTGCAAGCCCGATTGAACCGCCTCGATAACCCACGGCTCAACTTGCAATTCGCTGACCAGTTCCGGCTGAAAATCTTTGATGACTTCCTTGTCCTGCGTGATGATTTGTCTGACGAGGTGCGGCTTAAATCTTTTTCCGTTGGCAGCAATTTCGCCCATGACCATTGCCGCTTGCAACGGCGTCACGAGATTGAAACCTTGCCCAATCGCCGCGTCCATAACTTCCGACAAATAAAAATCGTCTTCGTAAACTTCGCGCTTATATTCCTTCCAATCAGCCAGCCCAGGCGATTCGTAGGGCAAATCAATTCCCGTCGGCGAACCAAGCCCGAACATTTTAGCATAAGACTCCAGCAAGTCGACGCCGAGCCGATTGCCGCATTCGTAAAAGTAAACGTTATCGGAGTGACTTAACGCCGCGTGAAAATCCAGCCAGCCGAGAGCCTCGCCGCTCGCGTTGCCCTTTGGAACGAGCCAGTGAGTGCCGCTGTCGAAAATCATTTCATCGGGAGCAACCTTGCCGCTCGCCAAAGCCGCCGTGCCCGTGACGATTTTAAACGTGGAGCCGGGCGGATATTCGCCGGTTATCGCCTTGTTGTCCATGGGGTGATAGGGGTTGTTGTTAATCGCGTTCCAATCCTTTGTCGAAATGCCGTGCGCGAAAAGATTCGGGTCGAAGGCGGGACGGCTGACCATGGCAAGGACTTCGCCCGTCTGCGGATTCAGAACGACCGCCGCCGCCGCGTGACAGCCGAGTTGCGACAACATATCATCGACGGCTTTTTCCGCCGCGACCTGTAAATCTCTGTCAATCGTCAAAATCAAATCGTAGCCAGGCTTGGGTTCCTTCTTGCCCAAAATTTGTACAGGCTTGCCCGCCACGTCAACTTCAACTTGCTCGCCGCCGTTCTCGCCGCGAATTTCTTTATCGTAAACGCGCTCCAAGCCGAACTTGCCGATTATGTCGCCGGACTTGTAGCCCTCGTCCTTTTTAGTTTCAAGTTCGGCGTCGGAAATTTCGCTGACGTAGCCGAAAGTGTGCGCGCCCTCCTGCTTTAGCGCGTAATTTCTCAGCGGCTGAACTTCAATGACGACGCCGGGGTAAAGTTCCTTTTGCTCCTCGATAATCGTAACGATGTCCTGTGTGACGTCGGGGCGAATTCTAATCGGGTCAAAGCCGGAGTGCACGGAAATTTTCTGTTCTATTTCTTCTTGCGGCACGTTCAGGAGTTTAGCGACGCGCTCGACGACTTCGGGCTTAATGGGCTCGGTGAGCGGCAGGAGCGACACGCTGAAGCCCGGACGATTGTTCACGAGAAGCTGACCGTTTCTGTCGTAGAAAGTTCCGCGCGGAGCCATGGACGGAATAATTCGGATTCGGTTGCCGTCGGCAAGGTGCGCGTAATATTCGCCGTCATAAATTTGCAGATAGCAAACCCGCGCAATCAAAATCGCGATAATCATCACCGCCATAAACGCCAGCGGCTTAAGTCGCCCGATATATTCTTCTCCATTATTTGAGTTGTCAATCACGTTGAAAGTCCTCCTGCGAATTCTTTATAATTAACAAAATTATATCATGCGAAGGAGAAATTTAAAGTGGGAAAAAATTTTTCGGCACCAATCGTCGCGGCGATGAAAAAATATTCGGCGGACGGAGTTTTACCCTTCCACACGCCAGGACACAAACAAGGACGCGGCGCACATACATTTTTACGAGAACTTTTAACGGCGGAGGGGCTGCGGCAAGAAGTTTCGCTAATGGACGAATTGGACGATTTACACGCGCCGCACTCTTGCATAAAGGAAGCGCAAACTTTAGCGGCAAAACTTTGGCACGCGGACGAGACAATTTTTTTCGTGAATGGGACGACTTCGGCGGTGCAAGCGATGATTTTCGGGACGCTACGGGCGGGCGATTTGGTGATGATTCCGCGCAACGCCCACCGCTCGGTTATCGCGGGATTAATTTTATCGGGCGCGATGCCAATTTTTTTGCCCGTGGAGTTCGACGCAGAATTTAATTTGCCGCTAAACGTGAGCGTCGAGACGATTGAACGGGCGATAAAAAAATTCCCGCAAGCGCGGGCGGTGCTGTTGGTGTCGCCGAATTATTACGGCGTGGCGGCGGACGTGGCAAAAATTTCGCAACTGGTTCACGCGGCGAACATGATTCTTTTGGTCGACGAGGCGCACGGGGCGCATTTGACTTTCTGCGACGAACTGCCAATTTCGGCAATGGAGGCGGGCGCAGATTTAGCCGCGCAGTCGACGCACAAGCTTTTGGGTTCGTTGACGCAAACTTCCATGTTGATGATAAAAAAATCTGTCAACGTTGAGCGCGTAAAGTTGGTGGCAAGTCTTTTGCAAACGACCAGCCCGAATCAAATTTTGCTGGCGTCTTTAGACATCGCGCGGTTGCAAATGGAGCTTGACGGGCGCGAAAAAATATCGGCGGCGGTTGCGCTGTCAAAAAAACTGCGCGGCGAGATAAAAAAAATTCACGGGCTAAAAACTTTCGACGCCGTGAAAAATTTTTCATTAGACGCAACGAAAGTCACCGTGAACGTTTCAGGTTTGGGCTTGACGGGGCAGGAAGCGGAAGAAATTTTGCGCCACGAGCTGAAAGTTCAATGCGAGCTTTCGGACGCGGCTAATCTTTTATTTTTGATAACATATTCAGACACGGCGGAAACGATTTCAAAACTCGTTGACGCGCTGAAACTTTTGCCGCATCGCCCGCCGAAAAAAATTTACTCAACGCCGCCGCCGATAGAAATTTCGATTGCGGAGCTGAGTCCGAGAGAAACTTTTTATGCGCCCGTTGAAGTCGTCCCGTTAAAAAAATCTGTCGGGAGAATTTGCGCCGAGGAGATAACTTTTTATCCGCCGGGAATCCCGCTACTCATGCCGGGAGAAAAAATTTCGGCGCAGGTTATCGAGTTGATTCGGCAATCGCACGGGCGAGTTATCGGCGCGAGTGATTCGACACTGTCAACGATAAAAGTCGTCACATCTTTTTGAGCAGAGTATAAGAATCGATTCGCAAGATATCCGCCTTTGTCAACAGATTGTAAGCATCAACGAAATCTCCGCCGTGAAGAAAGCCCGCCTGCTGTAATATGTTGAAGGGGAAGTTCGGGAGCATTATGAAAAAAATTTTCTTGCCGCGCGAAGCGTTCATTATGTCGATTAATTTTTGCAGGGGCAAATCGGATTTAACGGCAATTACTTCCTCATCGTTTCTTACGGGAATATTCTCAAAAAATGTATTTATGTCGTCTTCCATAGCGACGAAAGTGCGTGTCTTTCCGCTCACCGCCGCCGAAAGATTAAGAGCAAAATTTTTCTGAGCAATGTTCATTTGATTGAATCCGTTACAAAGCCGCCCGATTGTATCACCGTCAAACCATGGCGTCTTAACAAAATAATTCATCCACAGCCGATTGAACGAATCATCGAGGTCAAGCCCCAAGCCGAGACCTAAACTCCCGCCAGAATAATGATAAATTTTTCCTGCAGAAGCAAGTTCCTTGTTTCGCCTAGCATAACTTATGAATCGGTTGAACTTAATCGGCAACTTCAATGCTCTTTTCGAAAAACAATAGTTAAGAATGTCTTGGTCACCGTAGCCGCCGAACCAATAGTACTTAGACGTAAATTTTGCTCCATTCATTATCGTGTCTTCTTCGCCGCGCAAAATTTTTAAATCAATCAAGAGCACGCCTGAATTGAAGTAATCTTCACATTTGACAATATCGTCGGCGCAAAGCGGGAAACCAGGTTTCATAGCGGCGGGCGTCTTAAAAGTCAAAATTTCGGGCACGGCGGCAAGAATTTTATCGCCTAAATCAACTTGCCAAATCTCCTTTATGTCCAAATTGACGATTATATCCGAGTCGAGGTAAATAATTTTATCAACGGTATTCGGAAGAATTAGCGGAACAAAAAGTCTGTACAGAGCACCTACAGTGAGTCGCGAATCCTCGGAGCTTAATGCTGTAATTTCCCGAATTTTATCCGCGCACAATTCCGCCACGTTATAAAATTTGACAGCTTGACCGTAGCGACCGGCAAGGTAAATAAATTTGTCGCGATTGTCGGGCGTCAAGGTGTTGTCGTGGAGGATATGAACTGTGACGTCCGAAGTTGTATTTTCAAAGATGGAGCAAATCGTCGTGCCCGTGAATTTTGAATAAGTTCCGAGCTTGTCGTGAAGGCTGAAGCAAACGTGAATCATAAAATTCCTCCTTACATGGATTTAATTAATTTGTGGGAATCAAACGGCACTCCCTGTTCCTTTGAGAAAAATTCAATACCGTTAAAAAAATCTCTGCCATAAACGAAACCCGCCTGAATCAATGCTTGGAACGGGAAATTCGGCACAATGATGAAAAAAATTTTTCTGCCGCGCGAAGCACTCATGGCGTCGAGCAATTTTTGGAGCGACGCTTGATTTTCGGCTCGGATAATTTCTTCGTCCTCGCGAATCAAAAAATATTTTTTTATTCCTTCGATATTTTGAGGTAAGGTAAAAAAAGCTCTCGTTTTGCCAACCATCAAGGACGAAAGATTAGCCATATCTCTTTTAAAGTTGGTGCAGAGTTGTTGAATCGCCTCGTGTAGCCGCCCAAATGTTGAAGAATCAAACCAGGGCGTTTTTATAAAATAGTTCATCCACAAACGATTGAGCGCGTCGTTCATGTCCAGCCCGAAACTCCATAAAGAATTGTCCGCCGTGAAGTGATAAATTTTCCTTTCGACGAGACCGCCGTCTTGCGTGCGAACTTCAACGACTTCGCGATTGAATTTAATCGGCAACTTCAAATATTCTTTCGAGAAACAATAATTCCAAATGCACTGGTCGAACATCAAGAATTCGGGGTGCTCGCCCCTGAATTTCATTCCGCCTAAAATTTTTTCTTCCTCGTTGCGCAAGCGTTTTAAATTCATGACAAAAACACCAGCATTGAAATAATCTTCTTCCTTGACGAGACCGAGACGGGGTAAGTTAAAACCGGTTCTCATTCGATTAATGCCGTCGGCTTTGTTCTTGTCTTGCAGGTACACGGGCACTGCGCCGAGCGGTTTGTCGCCGAGTTCAACTTGCCAAAGCTCTTTTATGTCAAGATTGACGATTATGTCCGCGTCCAAGTAGATAACTTTCTCAATTTCTTTCGGGAGGACGTACATGATTAAAAATTTGTAGAAGGTTCCGATTGTCGTCCTAGCACTTTTGATGAAAGGTATCAGCCGAGAAAATTTTTCAAGCTCGTCCGCGCAAAGTTCCTCCACATTGTAAAAGTTCACGGTTTGATTGTAGCGACCAGCAAGATAAAAAAATTTTTCGCGATTGTCAGCAGTCAAGGTATTGTCGTGCAAGATATGCACGGCGACTGATAGGGGGGGTATTAGCATTTTCAAAGATGGAACAAATCGTCGTGCCCGTGAATTTTGAATAGCGTCCCGTCTTGTCATAAAGCCCGAAGCAAACGTGAATCATAAAATCACTTCCTACATTTTACTCACAAGTGAATAAGCTTCCTTCTTCAATTCGTTATCTTTAGTCAGAAAATCGTAGCCGTCTAAAAAGTCTTCGCCGCGAACGAAACCTGCTTCCGTCAGCTTATCAAATTTAAATCCTGGTAACAGGATAAAGAAAATTTTCTTGCCGCGCGAAGCGTTCATTACGTCGATTAATTTTTGCATGGGCAAGGTTGATTCGATGGCGAAAACTTCCTCATCATTTCTGACGGAGAAATTTTCGACGAGCACGTTAAGCTTGTTTTCTGCGACGACAAAAGCACGTGTCTTGCCGCTCACAGTCGCGGAAAGTTTCAGCGCAGATTTTTCTAATTCGCCGCGAACCTTCAGGAAGCCCTCGTAAAGCCGCCCGATTGAATCTGCGTCGAACCACGGCGTCTTAACAAAATAATTCATCCACAGCCGATTGAACGAATCGCTTATGTCAAGCCCCAAGCCGAGACCAAAACTCCCGCCCGCGTAGTGATAAATTTTTTTAGCAAGCGACTCCTCGTCGCGTCTGGCATAGTATGTGAACTGGTTGAATTTAATCGGCAACTTCAACGACCTTGCTGAAAAGCAATAGTTCCAAATGTCTTGCCCGGGATAGCCGACAGGTTGAGGATTTTCTTCAAAGAATTTCAAGCCATCAATAATGGTCTCCTTTGCCTTGCGCAAAAGATCCAGATTTATCAAAATCACGCCGCTGTTGAAGTAATCTTCACACCTAATAAAACCTTGCTTACACAGCGGAAAATTCTTCTCCATGTTTTCGATAGTCTTAAAACTCAAAATTTCGGGCACGGCGGCAAGAATTTTGTCGTCGAGTTCAATCTGCCAAAGTTCTTTGATGTCCATATTGACGATTATATCCGAGTCGAGGTAGATAAGCTTTTTTATTTCGGGGGCAATAATTTCCGGCAACAAAAATCTGTACATTGTGCCGACGCTTACATGAGAGTATTTTACAGCGGGAAAAAATTCGATAAATTCGGCAAGTCTTTCCGCGCACAATTTCTTAACGTTATAAAATTTTACGGCTTGACCGTAGCGACCAGCAAGGTAAATAAATTTGTCGCGGTTGTCGTCAGTCAAGGTGTTGTCATGGAGGATATGAACCGTTACGTCTGAAGTTGTGTTTTCAAAGATTGAGCAAATCGTCGTGCCCGTGAATTTCGAGTAGCGTCCCGTCTTGTCATAAAGGCTTAAGCAAACGTGAATCATAAAAATTCCTCCTTAACTTTTGCGAACGGGAACTTCCAAATCGTCGAGCGGTTTGAATTCCATGCCGTCGGGCGTTTTCAAAATAATTTCCAGCTCGTCGCCGCTCTTGACGGGGTCGGCGAATTCGGCGGGCTTTCCGTTGACTTTAATAATAAAACTCATACGGCTTTTGGCGGGCGGCGGTTTGAAATTTACTGCAAGTAGGGCGTCGCTGACCATGACGGAATTTTTTTCTTCGCGCTCGTAAATAATTTCCGCACCATCCTCGATAATCGTGTTCTCGTTGGAAATGCGCCCGTTGACGCTTAAAAGAATCGTCGTCGTCGTGGGGATTGAATATTCTTTGCCGTTGTAAAAAATTTTAATGGCGGCGGCGCGGTTTTCGTCCTTGATAATTTCGCCGACTTTAATCGCGTCGTTGGCAACGTATTCAATCGCGTCGCCAGCTTTGGGAATATCGGAAACATCTGCGCGGTCGCCGTTCAAAAAAATATCGGGCTTGCAGGTGTAGTGCGCCTTGCTGCCGTTCAATGTGTAGTGAATTTTTTTGCCAGCGGGCGGATAACTCGCCAGCCGCAACAGCTCGCCGATTGTGCGCTTAGTTTTAGTGTTGAGTTCGTCGCCGTCGTGGAGAATGCGGCTCGGCAAGCTGACTTCGTCGTTGACCAAAAGTTTCGGCGCGACGGAAAAATCTTTGCCGTTGACGGTGACGGTAAAATTTGGCTCGATGGCGATCACGTCGTCGATTTTTATTTGCGCGGAGATGCCGTCCTCGCCCGGCTCAATTTTTATGCGGCAATTATTTTCCAGCGGCGTGTCCAAAGTCGCGGGCTTATCGTTGACGAAAATTTTCGCGAAAGTGCCCATCGTCCCCGCAAAAAATTTTTTCTCGCCGTCAAGAAGAATCCCGACGCCGAGTCCAGGCTTGCCGTTGAATTTTTTGTAATCAATGCCCGCGCTTAAAATCGCGTCGCCGACAGTCAAGTCGCGGAAGTGGAAAAGATTTTGCTCCTGCCCGTTAATCGTGACGTTGAAGAAATGGAACGTGTCACTCGAAGCGATTTTTAAAATTCCAAGCGGCGTGGCGGCGTCCGGAGAATGCAACGCGGGCGGAATATTTTTTATCCCCTCGACGTTTTCGGGCTTGCGAACGGCTACGCGCTCCAGCGGCAAATTCAAAGCTTCGGCAACAAGTTTATTCAAGTTCGGCGATAAAGCTCCGCCGCCGACAAGAAGCAGAGCTTGCGGTGGGTCGTTGCCGTTGAGTTCGAGAATCGTCTTGGCAATGGCGTTGGCAATCATTCCGACGTTCTCATTAATCGGCATCAAAATTTCTTCCGCCGTCAAATCGTAGGGGCGTCCCAAAATATCGCTGAAAGTCGCGCCTTCGCCGTTGGTCGCCTTACGCTTAATTTCTTCGGCAACGTTGAAGTCGAGCAAAAATCTTTGCGAAATCGCTTCGGTGACTTCATCACCTGCAAGCGGCACCATGCCATAAGCGACGACCGAGCCGTTTTTAGTTATGGCAATATCGGAAGTGCCCGCGCCAATGTCGACGAGCACGATATTTAAATGGCGCATACTCGGCGGGACAAGAACATTAATCGCGGCGATAGGCTCCAAAGTCAGTGCGCGAACATCAAGCCCCGAATAATTCAACGCAGTCTGCATGGAGTCGACGACTTGCCGCGGCAGAAAAGTTGCGATAACTTTTGTCGTGGCGATTTTTCCGCGCTGCCCGATTAAACTTTTCAAGCGGATTCCGTCGAGTTCGTAGTTGATAATGCTGAAGCCGACGCAGTAATAAATTTTGGCGTCGATTTTTTTCTCGGCGGTGAGCTGAGATTGAGCGGCTTGAACGGCGGCAAAATTCAGGGAGCTTTGAACTTCGTCTGTGATAACTCCGTTGACTTCCAAAGTTGCCTCGCCCGTCATGGTGTAGAGGGCACGCCCCGCCGCCGCGATTGCTGCGCTTTTGAGTTCGCCGACCTGCTCCGCCAAAAAATTTTTCACGCGGATTATAATCTCGGCGACTTGCGGCACATCGTGAATTTGTCCGTCGAGCATGGCGCGGCTTGTGTGCTCCAATCTGTGCGTCGCGATAATTTTCATCTGCCCGTCGTCGTCCTGTTCCGCGACAATCCCGATAACCGAGCGCGTCCCGATGTCCAGTGCGAAAATTTTTTCCTTGCCGTCGCTTTTGTAGTCAAGTTTTTTCCGTTCACGTTTAGGCTTAACTTCCGCAGAAATTTTTTTAGGACGACCGCGCTTGGGTTTTTCGTCCGAGGAAATTTTTTTCGGTCGCCCGCGCCGAGGTTTATCTTCGGGCTTGAGTTCGTCATCAATAATTTTATCTGCCATAGAATTTTCTCCTTCAATAAAGGTTATTGCGTTTATTTCGCGAATTAGCATGATAATCCTTTTAACCGGGTAAAAACTTGCAAAGGCGGTGCGGACATGACGGGCAACAGAGAGGTCATAACGGGCGGCGATTTCAAACGCATGGTTGCCGGCGCGTACAGCGAATTTCTTTTGGAATACGAAACAATAAACGGGCTCGACGGCGCGGGTACTTTGCCTGGCACGCACATTTTGCGGACGATGGGCGCGGCGGTCATGCCCTTGGCCGATGCCAAAGATGATTCAATCGGCGGGCTTAGTCGGCGCGTGTCGACGGCGGCGGTTTTCGGGGCGCGCGGAAATGCCGGTGTCGTCCTTGCACAAATGTTTCGCGGGATAAGTGCGGGGCTTGTCGGCAAATACGACGCGACCGGCTCCGAATTCGGCAAGGCTTTTCAATACGGGATTTTGTATGCGCAACGAGTTATCCCCGAAGAAACCGAAATTCCGTTTATCACGGTGGCAAAGGCGGTGGCGAAGGGCGCATATCACGCGGTACGCGACGGCATGCCGATTGTAGAAATTTTATATCAGGCAATTCAATCGGGCGAAGAGGCGGTTAAGGATTTGGGACTCGGCGACGCGAGTGCGAACATCATGTTGAGCTTTTTGAAGGGCTGCTTAAAAGGTTTGGACGGAAATTTTGTATCGCCCGCCGTAAGTCTGTCGCTTGGACTTGGCACGCATAAAAATATGCCCGACCCGCGCAACGATTTAGTTCGCCCGTATTGCATTCGTCTGCGCGTGAAAAATCCCAAAGCAAGCTTGCCCGAACTTGAAAGGCAAATGCGCGACTTCTCCAGCTTTTCAATTGTAGAACGGGCGCACGGCGGCTTGGAAATTCATTTGCACACAGACCACGTCGGCACAACTTTGGAGCAGGCAATCGGTTGGGGACCGCTCTCGGAGGTAAAAATTACGAACATGAGCGAAGTACACGCCCTGCCTTTCCACGAGGCGTTAATGAAAGTCGCCGCGCTTGCCGTCGCGAAAGATTCAATCGAGGCGCAGAAACTTCAAGACGCGGGCGCGTCAATCTTGGTGTCGGGCTCGGAGGAGTCGTCGCCGTCGTTGGCGGAAATAATCGGCGCGGCGCATTCTGATTTGGCGTCGAGCTATGTGTTGGTGGCGTCGAGTCCAGATTATCGGCTGGTCTTCAGACAGGCAAAAAGACTTTTGGGCGGGCGCGTGGAGCTGGTTTTGGCTGACACGTTTGAAAACACTTTGACCGCCTTGAAAAAATTTTCACCAGGCTTATCAGCTTTGGAAAACGCAAAACTCATGTCACAATTTTAGAAAGGAGTTTGCTTATGGTTAATCTTGATTATCTTTACAACCCGGACGCCGCAAAAAAAGTTTTCACTAAAAATTATTTTAGCGAAAAAAAATTGGGATTTAACGTTATTGAACACGGTACGATCCTTCCGCATAAAAGAATCTTTAGTGAAGAACCGTTGCGAAGAGTTTGGGGAGCAGGTGGCATTGTCGATAATAATGGTGGTTTTGTAAAAAATTCTCATGTCCTCAACGGTATGGACGGAGCTTATACCCCCCCTTCTGAATCAATTGTACATAAATCACAAACAGCCGTTTATCTTGGAATGTTTTTCCATGTCTGGGGACATGCCATAACTGAGAATATTCGTCGCGTATGGTTCTTAAAAGACGTGGCTTTCAAAAACGAATTCAAGAACTGCCCGATTGTATATATTCCTTGGTCAGGATATCCGATTGAGCGTCAACAAAATTTCAAACGATTACTTGAGATTTTGGAAATTGATATTGACAAACTTCAGCCGATAACTCAACCAACACGGTTCGATAAAATTATCCTGCCTGAGGGCTCTTTTTGCAGTATCTTTACCAACGAGTATCGCGAGACAATCGACTGCGTTAGAAACTTCGCAATAAAAAATCGCACGCCGACGGCAAGCAAAAAAATTTATTATTTCTACGGTCGAAGTCAGGTTGGCGAAGAACGCTTGGCGCAATATTTCAAGGGCAAGGGCTATGAGATTATTCGCCCCGAATTGTTGACACTCGACGAACAACTCAATCTCATGATAAATGCGGAAAGTTTTGCGTCTACAGCCGGTTCGTGTGCACACAATTCCCTTTTCTTGCGCGACGGTACGGAAACTATTTTTATCCCGCGTTCTGCCAATGCATTTACAAATTATCAGCCATTAATTGATCAAATTTGTTCCTTGAATGCAAATTACGTGGATTCTACAATGTCCATTTTCAATATTAATCATGATTCATTTTGTTTTATTATCAGCGAACAGCTTAAAAGATTTTTTAATGACGAATTTGACGGATATGAAGAAGATAATTTCAGAAGTTTTCTGGAATACGTAAAAAGTCCTGTAAGAAGAAATCGTAGCATTTCCCCCAAAGAAAAGATAGGTTACGGTATAACTTTCACGACCTTCATGGAACAAATTAAACGTCATGAGGACTTAATAGCGTCTTATGGTATGCCGCCTCATTGGGAGCAACTGCGTCCGTTACTTACGTATCAGACGCATATTCATACTAAAGGTTGGGGCGATTGGAGTAGCGAAGATAAAATCAGCAACCCTCTCGATCAGAAACTTGACATTCAGGCAATAAAAATAGATTTCTCCGAACATAAAGTTTATTATTCCGTCTACTACAACGCCCAGGAAGGCTGGTCAGCGGTGGTCGCAAACGGGGAAATGGCAGGCACAACTGGCAAAACTAAGCCTATATATGGCATGAAAGTTTGGCTTGACGAGGCGGGCACAAAAGATTTTGATATTCTCTATCGCATGCACAAATTTGACGGCGAGTGGACACCTTGGGCGAAAAACGGCGAGATAATCTATTCTCACGGGCAAAAATTAAACTCGATTCAAATAAAACTAGAACCGAAAAATTAAGGGAGATGATTCAATGCTGGAAGACAGAAAAGTAGAGCTGACGGCTCTGCGCGACAAGCTGAACGAAATGGGGAATTCACTTTGACATTGCTCGCAAGGAAGAAAAAATTGCCGAGCTGGAATACAAAATGGGCGCGCCGAATTTTTGGGACGACCCCGAAGCCGCGCAGAAGATAACCCAGGAACTCAACGACATTAAATCCGGAATCGAGACGTACAAAAATCTTTTGGCGAAATTCGACGACGCGCAAATTTTATTGGAGCTTGCGCTGGAGGAAGAAGATCTTTCGCAGGAAGCTGACATTGCGGCAGAAATTTCCGCGATAGAACAGGGCTTGGAAAATTTGCGGCTGGAAATAATGCTAAGCGAACCCTACGACGCCAACAACGCAATTTTGACATTGCACGCGGGCGCGGGCGGCACCGAGGCTCAAGACTGGACGCAAATGCTTTTAAGAATGTACGTGCGTTGGGCGGAGCGTCACGGCTTCGCGGTCGAGACGGTTGACTTGTTGCCGGGCGACGAGGCGGGCGTTAAATCGGCTACGGTTTTTGTCAAAGGGCACAACGCTTACGGCTACTTGAAATCGGAAAAGGGGATTCATCGACTGGTTAGAATTTCTCCGTTCGATTCAAATGCGCGGCGTCATACGTCCTTTAGCGCGTGCGACATCATGCCCGAAATTGACGACGCCGTCGAAGTCGATATAAACATGGCGGACGTTCGCGTCGACACCTACCGAGCTTCGGGCGCGGGCGGTCAGCACATCAATAAAACTTCCTCCGCCGTGCGCATGACGCATATCCCGACGGGAATTGTCGTTCAATGTCAAAACGAACGTTCGCAAATTCAGAACCGCGAGCGTTGCTTGAAAATGCTCCGTGCCAAACTTTTTGAACTGGAGCTGGAGAAAAAGGAGCAGGAAATCGCTGGGCTTGAAGGCGACTTGAAAAAAATCGAGTGGGGCAGTCAAATTCGATCCTACGTCTTCCAACCTTACAAGCTTGTAAAAGATTTGCGCACGGGCGAGGAGACCGGCAACGTTCAAGCTGTCATGGACGGCGAAATTGACCCGTTTATCCGCGCCTACCTTGCCGCCAAAGCTAACGTCAAGATTTAATGGAGTGCTTAACTTATGAAAAAATTTTTAGCCGTGATAGTCGTCCTGCTGATTGCCGCCGCCGCGTTTGTTCAATTCGCCGTGCCGCGTGCTTTGACGAACTATCTTAAGGACAGAGTTGTTACTTTTACCCACGCAAAAGAAGTTCAATTATCTTTGGACGCCCTGCCGAGCGCGAAGATGGCGTTGGGCTATATCGATAAAATTCACTGCGAAGCCGACCCCGCGATAATCGGCGAGCTTGAATTGAAACAGGCGGTGCTTAACGGTACGGCGATTCATATCAATATCATGGAACTTTTAATGCCGACCGACGGAATCAGCCGCGAGGAACACACCAACCGCGTTTTGCAACACGCCGACAGCCTCGAACTCAGCGGCATCATCACTGCGGAAAGCTTGAGAGATTTTCTTTCGGAGAGAACCAACGACCAACTGAAAAATCTTGATGTAACCATGACGCCCGAAGGTATACTGGCTTCCGCCAAAGTTAAAATTCTCGGACGTGAAGCTGACGTTCAAATCGGCGGGAAAATTATCGCCCGCGACGGCGACCTTTACTTCAGCATGAATCAGGTAAACCTTGAAAACGCCATTCTTAAGCGCGTCAACCTAGATAAATTTTTGGGCGACTTCAACTTGACGGAGCGCGTTAAAATGCCGTTCGGTTTGCAGTTCAGGGAAGTTGAAATGCGCCAGGGCGAAACTTTCGTTAAATCAACGCGGAATTAATCATGAAAAAGTTTGCTTACAACAGAACGCTCATAATCGTGATTTGCGTTGGACTTTTTGCCGCGCTGATTATCGCCGGTCAAAGATTTTTCGTCGAATCGGAGAACATGCAGGTTGATTTGGCGGTTGATTATCAAAGTATCGTCGACCTAGCCGAGCGCGAGGGACTTGAACTCGACGACGTTTTAAAGCAAGTTAAAGAGACAGGTATAACTTCTCTTGCCGTTTACGATTCGACGCTAGAAAAACTCGGACGCGCGGGAAAAGTTTTCACGTTGGCAGGCAGCGACATTTTGGGCAACTATCAAAGCGGCACGTTAAACAACGAACTTTGGCGGCAGACGATTGAATTTGATCTTATCGCGCCGAACAGAGTTTACGTAATCGGCGGCGACCTTGAAAGCTACCTCGACACCAAAGAAGCTTTGATTCAGCGGCTCGGCGAAGCGCGAGTTAAAGTTTTTGCTGTAGGCGGCATTGAAGTTTTGGAAGTCAAAGCGCAATTCGGCGACCTGATGAAAATGCCGCTAGGCTTGCCGCGTGACGAGATGAACAAGGCTCGCGCCGCAGGTTTTAATATCCTCGCCCGCCCGAAAAATTTTACGAAGTGCACGGCGGAGAACGTTCAATTTTTCTTCGACAGGATTGAACACTATCCCATTTCCGAAATTGTCTTCGACGGTTCCGAAGTTTTGGGCGCATCAAATTTCCTTGACTTGACGGCGAACAATTTCACGCGACGCAAGCTGACTTTCGGCGTGATTGAACATTTTACACAGCTGAAATTTTATCCGCAGTTGGGCATGGAATATTTAGCGGAGACAATCGGCAAAGACCGCGTCGCCAGACTTTACGCCATACCCAAGGACGAACAGCCCAAACTTGAAATGGGCGCGGCGATTAATCGCTGGTCGACGACGGACAGGGAGCGCAATATCCGAATCAATCTCCTGCGCATTTACGAGAAGCCCGAACCCGAAACAACTTTGCTGGAAACGAATTTGAAATATTTCCGCGCAGTGCATGACGTTCTGGAAAAGGACGGCTTTTCTTTCGGCAAGGCGAGCACCTTTGACAATTATTATCCGAACGTAATTTTGCGTGCCCTCGTGATAATCGGCGTGGTGGCGGCGGGCGTGTTGTACTTGTCTCTAATATCGCGCCGTTTTAACCGCAACAGAAAATTTCAGTTGCAACTGTTCGCAATCTTGGCTATAATTGCGGCGGCTCCCGTGCTGATGGGCGCGGGCGGCAAAGTCAGACTTTTGGCGGCGTTTATGAGCGCGAGTTTGTTCCCTGCGCTGGCGATAATCTGGCAACTCGATCTGCTCCGCGTAATTCAATATAAAATCCGCGTACAGAATCGGGCAATGCGGCTCAAGCAAAATTTATCGACGTTGCGGCTTATCTGCATTTCGGTGTTCGCGCTGATTGTTACGGGCGCAATGTCAATGGCGGGCGCGGCGTATCTTTCGGGCGCGTTGTCGGACGTGTCATATTTCTTGGAGTTTGAAATTTTCCGCGGCATAAAATTAACGTTTATCCTGCCGCTCGTTTTGGTAGCCGTCGCGTTCCTGCAGAGGTTTAATCTCGTTGACGAAGTGCGGCAAAACGTCCCCGCCACTCAACAAATAAAAGAGCTCCTCGACAAATCTGTCAGCGTCAAGGCACTGCTCGCGCTGATGATTGTGTTGGGAGCGTTTGTAGTTTTGATAGCAAGGAGCGGACACACGTCGGGCATGCCGGTTTCGGGGCTGGAGATAAAAATCCGCAACATGCTGGAGCAATTATTCTATGCACGCCCGCGCTCGAAGGAAATTTTCTTCGGGCACCCCGCGTTCGTGCTGATGATAGCCGCGTTCCTAAAAAAATTCCCGAAAAGTATTTGCTTCGCGCTGGTCATGGCGGCGACAATCGGTCAAGGCTCAATGGTCGAAACTTTCGCCCACATGCGCACGCCGATTTTTATGTCGTTTATGCGCGGGCTTGACGGCTTAATCCCCGGCGCGATTATCGGCGCAGTGTTAATCGTCTTCTTACAAATTTTCTCCCGCCAACTAAAAAAGGAGTGATTTTATGATTCATGTTTGTTTGTGTTTCCGCGACAAGACAGGACGTTATGCAAAGTTCGCGGCTACGACAATGTTGTCGATTTTTGAAAATACTCGCTCAAAAGTCACGGTTCATATTGTCCACGATAACACGTTGACGCCCGACAATCGCGACAGATTCTTTTATCTTGCCGGTCGCTACGGGCAATTCGTGAGCTTTTACAATCTCGACGAGCTTTGTCCGGAGAAACTTGCTAGGATTATCGAATTTGTTCCCGATGTGGATAAATCGCGGGTCACTGTCGGAGCCTTCTACAAACTTTTGATTCCGCAAGTTCTCCCGAAAAACATTGATAAAGTTATTTTCCTTGACCCGGACGTTTTAGTTAATTTGGATTTAAGCGAACTTTGGCAAACCGAGCTTGATGATAAAGCCATGGGCGTCGTCACGGAAGCGGCGAATGGCACCAACTCCGATAAAGCTTTCCTCCTTTGTAGCGAAGAAATGGTAAAAGCTGAAGATTACTTCAACAGCGGCGTCCTGCTCATGAATCTGAACGTTTTACGCGACGAGGAAGAAACGATAATGCAAGGCATCAAGTTCAGGGGCGATAATCCCAAGCAAAAGTTTTTGGATCAAACCGTCTTGAATTATTGTTTCTCCACACGCACTTTGAAGTTGCCGCTAAAATTTAATCGTTTCGTCAGAAATGAACGCCGCGATAAACTGTCGCCAGGGAAAAAGATTTATCACTTTGTGGGTTTCGCCTCGAAAATCGGCATGGAAATGGACGACCCCTTCAATAAGCTGTGGATGAATTCTTTTATTAAAACTCCGTTCTTTGACGAGGAGACAATCGGGCGGCTCCAGGCGAGTTTCCAAAAAATCCACAACCATTCAAGGGAGGCGGCTTTGAATATTGCTACGACAATGCAAGGCAAAGCGCGCGCGTTCTTTGTTGAGTCCGAAAATAAAGCGTCAACGGTAAAGTTTTTCTCCATACAAAAGCACGAAGAAGTTATCCTCGCCAAAAGTGCCCGCTCCATTAAAGAGTTAATCGAAGCGATGAAAACCGCCAACGGCACGGCTGTGTTCTTTATCATGACGGAAAAGTTTTTGAAGAAAAAATTCCCGTTTGAACGACTGACCGAAGCTGGATTTGTCGAGGGCAAGGACTTTGTAAAAGGTTGGACGTTTCTGTCTGAAGCCCAGGGCGTGGCAGTCGATAGCTATCCGCTCATTCACGTGTTGTAAGGAAGAAATTTTTCTCACTATTTAAAAGGGTGATTTTATGATTCATGTTTGCCTTGCGCTCTATGACAAGATAGGGCTTTATGCAAAATTCACGGGCACGACGATACTTTCCTTTCTTGAAAATACGAGCGCGCCTTCTTTGTCGATAACGGTTCATATCCTGCACGACAATACTTTGACGGCTGAAAATCGCGACAAGCTTGCCGAAGTTGTCGAACGCTACGACCAGATAGTAAAGTTCTATAACGTCGAAGTGCTGTGTCCCGAAAGAATCGCCGAGATAAAGAGATTGTGCGCCAAAGCCGTGAAAATGCGCTACACGATTGCCACGTTTTACCGCTTGTTTATCCCGCACATTCTTTCCCCCGACATTGAAAAAATCATTTACTTCGACTCGGATCTTATCGTCAATCTTGACATAAAGGAGCTTTGGGAAGTTGATCTTGGCGAAAAAGTTCTTGCCGTTGTGCCCAGACGCTATCAAAGAATAAATCCGCCGGAGAGCGACCGCTATTACTTTAACGCCGGTATCCTAATCATCAATATACCAGTTTTTCGTAGCGAAGAGGGCAATTTAAACAAAAGTATTGAATTTATGTCCGTTAATAACCCCAATTCCGCCAACGACCAAGAAATTTTGAACTACTGTTTTGAGAAGAAAACTCTGCATTTGCCGGTAAAGTTCAATCGCTTGATAAAATGGGATCGTCGACAGAAAATTACCAACATAGACGAAAAGATTTATCATTATGCCCACGCAGATTCCATTTTGGGGCTGGGGCTTGATATGAGCGACCCGTTTAATCGGTTGTGGATGAGTTATTTCGTTAAAACTCCGTGGTTCGACGCAGATTCAATCGGGCGGCTCTATTCCGAGTTCAGGAGAATCAACAATAGCTTTTCGGAGTACACCTTAAATCTTTCCGCTTCGGTCTCAAATCGTGTCCGTGTCTTTTACGTGGAGCCAAAGAGATTGGACGCCATGAAGAAACATTTTCTGATACGCGACGACGAAGAAGTTATCCTTGCCGAGAACGAGGATTCTGTCCAAAAATTAATCGAATCGATGAAGGCTTCCGAAAAGAAAAAAGTTTTCTTTATCTTGACAGAAGAATCGCTGACAAAAAAATTCCCGTTCAAACGCCTGACGGACGAGGGCTTTGTTAATGGCAAGGATTTTGTTAAAGGCTGGGAGCTTTTGTCGACTTCACGCGGCGAGCCGTTCAATACTTATCCCCTCGTCAAATTGATGTAAAAATGTCGCTAAGCTCGTTTACTTAAAAAGGAGTGATTTTGTGGTTCATGTTTGTTTTGTGTACACTGACGGCACGGGGAATTCCGCGAAATTCGTCGGCACGGCTATGTTGTCGATCTTTGAAAATATTTCCAAGCCCCTCCCGTCGGTCACGGTTCATATCCTCCACGACAACACTTTGACTGCTGACGTCCGCAACAAATTTTTCTACTTCGCGGGTCGTTGCAGTCAAGTTATAAAATTTTACAACGTCGAAGAACTTTGCGCGGACAAAATTGAGCAAATGCACAGTCTCTTCCCCAATGCAAACCGTTTCCCCAATGCGATGTTTTACAAGCTTTTAGTTCCGCAAATTCTTCCTACGGAAACGGACAAGGCAATTTATCTTGAGGCAAACACTATCGTCAACATGGATATAAGTGAGCTTTGGCGCGTCGAGCTCGGAGAAAATATGCTCGCTGCGGTGCCTGCGCTTGCTATCGGATCCGATATTCACACCCAAGACAGAGCCGCCGCGGACGGTTTCATTAAGCCGGAAGATTATTTTAATCCTGGCGTCATGCTGATGAATTTAAAACTTCTGCGCGGCGAATGGGAGAAAATTTTTGACGGGCTGAAGTTCGCCGCCGAACACAAGTATTTAAGTCTTTTGGATCAGACCGTCCTTAATTACTGCTTCTCGACGCAAACTGTGAAATTGCCCGCGCAGTTCAATCAGTTTGTAAGGTGGGCGCGGCGGCGGCGCGAACCCGTCAGAAAGGGAATTTATTACTACACGGCGTACACCCTGCAACTCGACATGAAAGACCCGTTCAATCTGCTCTGGATGGAGTATTTTGTAAAAACACCTTGGTTTGATGCCGCTTCGATTGGCAGACTTTACGAGGGCTTCCAGCAAATCCACACGAAATTAAAAAAATCGATGGTAAATCTCTCGGTGATATTGAACGGCAAAGCTCGCGGCTTCTTTGCGATGCCCGAACAAATCGACGGCTTAAAGAAAATTTTTCATATCAACGACGGCGAAGAAATCGTTGCTTTGGAAAATCAGGAATCGCTGAAGAAACTGATTGACGCCATGAAAAAATCTCAAGGCGAAAAAGTTTTCTTCATCATGGTGCGGAATTTCCCCTTCAACGCGCTGACGCAAATGGGTTTCGTTTACGGCAGAGATTTCTTGAACGGAATAGAATTTCTGTCGGAAGAGCAAGGTATGTCGCTTAATTCTTATCCTCTTCTGCACGCAATGTAAGGGGCGATTCGATGATTCATGTTTGCTTCGTTCTCCACGACAAAACAGGGCGTTATTCAAAATTCACGGGAACGGCTATGTTGTCGCTCCTTGAGAATGTTAATACCCCCCCCATTTACCATCTGTCACGGTGCACCTCCTTCACGATAATACTTTGACGAGCGACAACCGCGATAAATTTTCTTACGTAGCAGGACAATTTAATCAGCTTGTGAAATTCTATAACGTCGAAGCACTCCACGCGGATAAGATTAACGAATTCTGGCGGCTGATTCCGGCTATAAAAACTGCGTGGTCAACTATAGGGACTTTTTTCAAACTCTTGATTCCTGAAGTTATTCCCGCCGACGTTGACAAAGTTATCTACTTGGATTCGGATATGCTGGTTAATTTGGATATACAGGAATTGTGGAAAATCAACCTCGACGATAAACCGCTTGCCGCCGTCCTCGAAATGGAAGCCAATGCCTTTAATTACAAAACTCACGACGCTGCGCAGAAATATCTGCTGACTGCGGGCTTTGTCAAATACGAAGAATATTTTAATGCTGGTCTTCTGTTAATGAACTTGAAATATTTACGTCAAGCCGAAGAACTCATTATGAGCGGCGTTAAGTGGCGTGGCGAACACCCGCAATGTAATTGCTTCGACCAAGACATTTGGAATTATCTTTTTTCCAAAAATTATTTCAGACTGCCTGAAAAGTTTGACCGTTTTATTTGCAATGAGCGGTCGCAAGGAAGAATTGAGATTCAAAACGCAATTTATCATTGTACAAATCCAACTTTAGGTTTGAATGTAAATGAACCGTTCAATCGGCTGTGGCTTAAATATTTTATGAAGACGCCGTGGTTTGACGAGGAGACGATCGGTCGGCTTTACGCGGGCGTTCAGAAAATGCACATTGAGCTGAAACAGTCGCTTGTAAATCTTTCGGCAATGATGAGCGGCAAGACTCGCGCCTTTTTCACGCCGCCTCGTGATGTTGACGGATTGAAAAAATTTTTCTTGATACGTGACGACGAAGAAATTATCCTCGCCGAAAATCAAGCGTCACTGCAAAAATTGCTCGACGCTATGAATGCTTCACGCGGCAAAAAAGTTTTCTTCATTATGTTGCCTGCTTTCCCCTTTCAAGCACTGATTCAAGCGGGCTTCGTCCCGAACAGCGATTTCGTAAACGGATTAGAATTTTTGTCGGAGGCGCAGGGCTTGCCTCTAAACTCTTATCCGCTAATTAAAGCAATGTAAAAATTTTCCCGCTGAAAAACTTTGGCGGGGAATTTTTTTTCGTAAAAATTTTTCTGAAAGTTTGGGCAGGAAAAAGGCGCGGCGCGTAGAAATGCCTTGATAATGAAGCCTTGCTTCGGAAAGTTGGAGTTTGTATTTCGTTCAGGGGGGATTATTCTATGAGAAAGACAGAGTGCTTGGCAATGATATTGGCCGGCGGGCAGGGCAGCCGCCTCAAGGCCTTGACGAAAACCGTTGCGAAGCCGGCAGTACCGTTCGGCGGAAAGTATCGCATTATCGACTTCCCGCTCTCTAACTGTGCAAATTCGGGCATTGAAAAAGTCGGCGTGCTTACCCAGTATAAGCCGCTCGAACTTCATAACTACTTGGGCAGCGGTAGCTCGTGGGATCTCGACCGCACGGGCGGCGGCGTGTTCATTCTTCCTCCTTACGCTCGCGAAAAAGGCGCGGATTGGTATCGTGGCACGGCGGACGCCATTTATCAGAACCTTAACTTCATCGACCTGGCCGACCCCGACTACGTGCTGATTCTCTCCGGCGACCATATCTACACCATGGATTATTCGTGGATGCTCAAAGCTCACAAGCAGAACAATGCGGACGTGACAATCGGCGTCTTTGAAGTTTCTTGGGAAGAGGCTCCGCGCTTCGGTATCATGGTCACCGACAAAGAGACCGGTCGCATTACCGAGTTCCAGGAAAAACCCAAAGAACCCAAATCCAACCTTGCCTCGATGGGCATTTACATTTTCTCGAAACCCTTCCTCAAAAAGTATCTCGAAGAAGACGGCGTAAAAGAAGATTCGACGCATGACTTCGGCAACGACCTGATTCCGAAAATGCTGGCGGACGGCGCGCGCATGTTCTCCTATGCGTTTGAAGGCTATTGGAAAGATGTCGGCACGATTGAAAGTCTCTGGCAGGCAAATATGGACTTGCTCCAAGACCAGCCGCCCTTCGACCTCAAAGGCGACCACAAAGTTTATTCGGATAATCCGTCGCTGCCGCCGCACTTTATCGGTCCGTATGCTTCCGTTAAGAAGGCTATGATTAACGAGGGCGCGAAGATTGAAGGCGAAGTCGAACAGTGCGTTATCTTCCAGGGCGTGCGCGTCGGCAAGGGCGCGAAAGTCACCAACTCGGTCGTTCTCCCGTCGGCTGTCATTGAAGAAGGCGCGGTTGTCAACTACGCTATCATCGCTCAGGACGCCGTCATTAAAGCGGGCGCGAAAGTCGAAGGCAAAGAGGGCGAAATTTTCGTCGTCCCCGAAGGCTCTGTCGTCACTGCGTAATTAGGGAGTTAGTTCTACTAACCTAAATTCGGAGGTGCTTTGAATTGAAACAAGTAGTGGGGATTATAAATCTTCAGGAAGGCAACAGTCTGATTAGAGAATTGGCAGCGACTCGCGCGGTCGAGGCTCTGCCGTTCGCGGGACGCTATCGCCTCGTCGACTTCGCCATTTCCAACATGGTCAACTCCGGCATGAGCATCGTCGGTCTTCTTCTGCCCGATTTCTCCCGCGCCGTGCTCGACCACATCCGCTCCGGTAAAGATTGGGATTTGGCTCGCCGCCGCGACGGCTTGACCTATTTGCCCGCCGCCCTGCCCGATAACGATTCGCGCAAAGGCGACCTCAAAGACATTTACGCCAACCTCGACTTCGCCGAACTCAGCGGGCGTCAATATGTTCTCTTGACCAACGCCAGCTACATTTACAACATCGACTTTGAAAAAGTTCTCCAGTTCCATAAAGACAGCGGCGCGGAAATCACCATGGTTTATTCCAAGGCGCAAATCGACCGCGCAGGCAAGAGCGTCGTTATCCAGACCAGCACCAACGGCATCGTCACCGACTTGGCGGAAGTGCCCGCAATCAAAGCCGGCGAAAAAGACGTTATGGGCGCGTATCTTATGCCCGTGCCGACGTTCGCTTATCTCGTCCGCTCCGCTTATGAACGCGGCGGGCAGGACTTCTTGATTGACGCGCTGATTCGTCACGCTGGCGAATTCAAAATCTGCGCGTACAAACACGAAGGCTACGTTGCGCACATCAATTCCACCATGGAATATTACGCGGCCAACCGCGACTGCCTCAAGCCCGAAGTTTGGGAAGAACTCTTCATGAACAACGACCGCCCGATTTTTACGAAGGTCAAAGACGAAGTTCCCGTCCAATACAAAGAGACCGCCAACGTCAAAAATTCGCTCATCGCCAACGGTTGCGAAATCCGCGGCACGGTTGAAAACAGCATAATCTTCCGCGGCGTCATCGTCGGCAAGGGCGCGGTCGTCAAAGACTCCATCCTCATGCAGCGTTGCGACGTTCAAGAGGGTGCCCGCGTCGAAAATGTCATCTGCGATAAAGAAGTTATCATCACCAAAAATCGCTGGCTCAAAGGCGCGGAAAATTATCCTTACATCGTCACGAAAAAAGCAAGAATCTGAAAAGCAATGCGTAATGAGTAATGCGAAATGCGCAATTAAAACCAAAATCATTACGCATTACGCACTGAGCATTCCTAATTGAATTTCAGCGGCGGATTTTTACAGGCGGGACATGCCCAAGCGTAAAAATTCGCCGTTTCTGCGGTTATGATTCAATAAATCAATGTTGCCAAGTTTTTTTCTGTTTGATAAAATGACGTTCAGAAACACACCAATCTTGTAGCAAAAGGAGGAATACACTTGGCAAAGGATGCAAACAAAACTGCACACAGCAGGGAGTACGAAAAACTCAAGGAAACACTCAAAAACCGTTTCATCAGCTCGGCGCACATCATGTTCGGGCGCGACGTTCACGAATTGCCGATGAACGAAATTTACAAAACGGTCGCGGCGGTCGCTAAGCAGGTCATCTCCGAAAACTGGATAAAGACCAACCGCGCCTACATGGACAGGCAGGAAAAGCAAGTTTATTATTTCTCGATTGAATTTTTGATGGGACGGCTCCTCAAAGCCAACCTTATCAACCTCGGCATTGACGAAGCGTTCCGCGAAGTCCTCGAAGACCTCGACTTGAACCTCGACGACATTTACGAGGAAGAACCCGACGCAGGTTTGGGCAATGGCGGCTTGGGACGTTTGGCGGCGTGCTTTATCGATTCGCTCGCGGCGCACCGTCTGCCCGGTCACGGCTGCTCTATCCGTTACCAATACGGTTTGTTTGAACAGAAAATTATTCAAGGGCAACAGGTTGAAATTCCCGATAACTGGTTGCGCGACGGCTTTGCTTGGGAATATCGCAAGCCCGACAAGTCAATCAACGTCAAATTCAACGGTAACGCCTACATGAAGGAGCAGGCTGACGGCTCGCTTAAGCTCGTTCACGAAAACGCAATGACCGTCATGGCTGTTCCCTACGACGTGCCGATTGTCGGCTACCACAACAAGACCGTCAACACGCTGCGCCTTTGGAACGCCGAAGTCAACCGCGACTTTTCCGATTACGGCATGTTGACGCATGAACAAATGCGCGCCAAAAACGAATACCGCCAATTTGTCGAAAGTATCACCGAGTACCTTTACCCCGACGACAGCTCCAGCGAAGGCAAACGCATGCGCCTGATTCAAGAATACTTCCTCGTTTCGGCGGGCACGCAAAGTATCATTCGGCATTTCGTTCGCTCCGGCGGCAATATTCGCGAACTCGACAAGAAAATTGCGATTCACATCAACGACACGCACCCCGCGCTTTGCGTCGCCGAACTTATGCGCATTTTGGTTGACGATTACGAACTCGAATGGAACGAAGCTTGGACGATTACCCGCGCAGTCGTCGCTTACACGAACCACACGATTATGCCTGAAGCTTTGGAGAAATGGCCGGTCGATATGTTCAAAACGCTCCTGCCGCGCATTTACATGGTCATCGACGAAGTTAATCGCCGCCATCTCGAATACGTCAGAGCGCGCTATCCGAACAACGTCGAAAAACTCCGCGCAATGTCGATTATCGAAGGCGGCGAAGTCCACATGGCACGCCTTGCAATCGTCGGCTCGCATTCGGTCAACGGCGTCGCCCGCATTCACAGCGATATTCTCAAATCCACGACGCTCCATGACTTCTACGAATATTGGCCGCGCATGTTCAACAACAAAACCAACGGCATTACGCACCGCCGCTGGCTCATGGGCAACAACCCCGAACTCGCCGACCTTATCGACAGAACGATTAGAAGCCGCGTCTGGCACCGCCACCCCGAACAGCTCGACCTCTTTAACGAATCCGTCGACGACAGAAAAGTTTTGAAGGAACTCGACGAAATTAAACTGATTCGCAAGACCGACCTCGCTAACTTCATTAAAAAACATCAGGGCATTGAGCTTGATCCGACCACGATTTTTGATATTCAAGTCAAGCGCATTCATTCCTACAAACGCCAGCTTATGAACGCGCTCCACATCATGTGGCAATACGATAAACTTAAAAACGACCCCAGCTATAAACCGCTCCCGACGACGTATCTTTTCGGCGGCAAGGCGGCGGCTGGTTACTACATCGCCAAGGAAACGATTCGCCTTATCAACGCGATTGCCGACAAGGTCAACAACGACAAATCGATTGACAACCGCTTAAAAGTCGTCTTTATCGAAAACTTCGGCGTGTCTATCGGCGAGATTGTTTATCCTGCGGCGGACGTCAGCGAACAAATTTCCACGGCGTCTAAGGAAGCGTCAGGTACTGGCAACATGAAATTCATGATGAACGGCGCGATAACTTTGGGCACACTCGACGGCGCGAACGTCGAAATTCGTGAGGCTGTCGGCGATGACAATATCGTTATCTTCGGGCTTAAGGCGGGCGAAGTTCTTGCTTATTACGAGAACGGAACTTACTCCGCTTGGAACGAATACACGAGCAATCCGAACGTGCAGCTGGTCATCAACAAGCTCACCGACGGCACCTACGGCAACTTCCATTCTCTGCGCGATTATCTGATTCAAGGCAACGACGAATTCTTTATCCTCAAAGACTTTAACGCCTATATCGACGCGCACAGCGAAATTTATGCTCGCTACGCTGACCGCATGGGCTGGCTCCGTTCGGCGGCTATGAATATCGCCAATTCCGGCAGGTTCTCTTCGGACAGAACGATTGACGAATACGCCGCTGAAATTTGGAACATCAAACCCTGCAAGATTCAATAATCGGGGGCTAAGGGGAAGGAGGATTGATTAATGAAGACATCCAACCTCAACGAATACAGTCTCTATCTTTTCCACCAAGGAACGAATTATCACGCTTACGAAATACTCGGTGCGCACTTCGTGGAGCGCGACGGCAAAAAAGGCGTGCGCTTTGCAGTGTGGGCACCGCATGCCAAATCCGTCAGCGTGGTCGGCGACTTCAATAACTGGGACAACCGCGTCAACCGTATGATTCGGCTCGGAGACGGCGAAACTTGGGAAACTTTTATCGAAGGGCTCAAGCAGGGCGACCTTTACAAATACGCCATTCTGCCGCAAAACGGCGGTGCTCACATCATGAAGGACGACCCCTACGGCTTCTGGGCGGAGAAACGTCCCAACACCGCGTCGAAACTTTACAACTTGGAAAATTACAGTTGGCGTGACGCAAAGTGGCAGGAAGTCAAAAAGCGTCAATCTTCCTACTCGCACCCCATGCTGATTTATGAAGTGCACGCGGGCTCTTGGCAACGCAAGAACGGCGAATATCTGAGCTATCGCGAGCTGGCTGATCGTTTGATAAAATACGTCGTGGAAATGGGCTACACGCATATCGAGTTCATGCCGTTGACGGAACACCCGCTGGATAATTCTTGGGGCTATCAAACGACGGGCTACTTCGCGGTGACAAGTCGCTACGGCGAACCGAACGATTTCCGCTACCTGGTCGAGACGGCGCACAAAAATAATATCGGCGTTATCATGGATTGGGTGCCGGGGCATTTCTGCAAAGATGAGCAGGGCTTGCGCGAATTCGACGGCGTCAATCTCTACGAATCGGACAACCCGCAGCTTTCGGAAAATCGCGGCTGGGGCACGCTCAATTTCGACTACGGACGCACGGAAGTTCAAAGCTTTTTAATCTCCAACGCGCTTTTCTGGTTTGAAGAGTTCCATATTGACGGCTTAAGGATTGACGGCGTGGCAAATATGTTGTATCTTAACTTCGGACGCGAGGCGGGCGAGTGGACTCCAAATCGCTACGGCGACACCGGAAACCTAGAGGCTGTCGAATTCCTTAAGAAACTCAACGAAACTGTCTTCAAGTACCACCCGCAAGCGTTGATGATGGCGGAGGAGTCAACCTCGTGGCCGCTCATTTCCAAGCCCGTTTATATGGGCGGCATGGGCTTCAATTACAAGTGGAATATGGGTTGGATGAACGACATGCTGTTTTACGTGAGCCTCGACCCGATTTATCGCAAGTGGAATCACGACAAAGTTACTTTCTCGTTCATGTATGCTTTCGCGGAAAATTTTATCCTGCCGCTTTCGCACGATGAAGTTGTTCACGGCAAACGCTCGCTGATTGAGAAAATGCCCGGCGAGTACGAGCAAAAATTTGCGGGCTTGCGTTGTTTCTTCGGCTACTGGATGGCGCACCCCGGCAAAAAACTTTTGTTCATGGGCGGCGAATTTGCGCAGTTCATAGAGTGGAACGAAGACGCCGGCTTAGATTGGCACCTCGTCGAACAATACGAAAAGCATAAGCAAATGCAGGATTATTCGCGGGCTTTGAATAAGTTTTACCTGGATAACAAAGCACTTTGGCAAGTCGATTTCGATTGGAACGGCTTCCGCTGGATTGACTGCAACGACAACGAAAACAGCGTAGTTTCCTTTATTCGCAAGGCGGAGGACAGCGACGATTACTTGATAGTTATCTGCAACTTCACGCCAAATCTCCGCGAAAATTACCGAATCGGCGTCCCCGACAAGGGCGCGTACGTCGAAGTTTTTAACTCGGACGCGGCTGAATTCGGCGGCAGTGGCGTTGCGAATCCCGAATTGTCGACGGAGGATTTTCCGTATCACAACAGCAGTCACTCGGTTAAATTGACAATCCCGCCGCTGGCGACGATTTACCTAAAGCACGCGGCGGAAAGTTTAGAAGAAAAATATTTCCCCAAAAACAAGCGATAACAGGAGGGAGTTTATATTATGAAAGTTCTTTATGTGGCGTCGGAAGCAGTTCCGTTTGTGAAGACCGGCGGTCTCGCCGATGTGGCAGGTTCTCTCCCCAAAGCTCTCAAGGAGCAGGGCGTTGACGTTCGCGTTATCCTCCCGAAGTTCAGCAAAATCGGTGAGAAATATCGCGAAGGCATGGAGCACGTTTATGACGGGACAATCCCCGTTTCTTGGCGCACAAAGTACGTCGGCATTGACAAATACGATCTTGACGGCGTGACTTATTATTTCGTCGACAACGAAGAATATTTTGCTCGCGAAGGGCTTTACGGCTACGACGACGACGCGGAAAGATATTCGTTCTTCTGCCGTGCGATTCTGAATTGCTTGCCCGCGATTGACTTTTTCCCCGACGTTATCAACGCCAACGACTGGCACGCCGGCTTGGTTCCCGTCCTTTTGAAACTCGAACACCAAGGCGACGAACGTTACGAAAATATCAAGACGCTCTACACGATTCACAACCTCAAATATCAGGGCGTGTTCACCAAAGACATTATGGGCGATGTGCTCGGTCTCGACTGGAAATATTTCAACAACGGCGACCTCGAATTCTATGACGCGGTCAACTTCATGAAAGGCGGCATCATCTACGCCGATTACGTCTCCACCGTCAGCAAAACTTACGCGCAGGAGATTCAATACGAATACTTCGGCGAACACCTCGACGGACTTCTCCGCAGCCGCAAAGATGATTTGTACGGCATTGTCAACGGCATTGACTACGACAAGTTCAATCCCGCGACCGATAAAGATTTGTTCGTGAACTACGACGCCTCCGACGCCTACGCCGCCTTCGATAAGAAGTGCGAGAACAAAATTAAACTGCAGGAGCTCCTCGGACTTCCGCAGGGCAGAAAGATTCCGATTGTGTCGATGGTTACTCGTCTTGTTGCGGCTAAGGGTCTCGACTTGGTTGTCCGCATGATGGACGAACTCCTCCAGCACGAGGATTTCCAATTCGTTCTGCTCGGCACTGGCGACAAAGTTTATGAGGATTGGTTCAAAGGTTTGGCGTGGAGATACCCGCAGAAAGTTTCGGCGAACATTTATTTCTCGAACGAACTGGCGCAGAGAATTTACGCCTCCAGCGATATTTTCCTCATGCCGTCGAATTACGAACCGTGCGGCATTGGTCAGCTTATCGCCATGCGCTACGGCGCGGCTCCGGTCGTGCGCGAAACGGGCGGCTTGAAAGACACCGTTCAGCAATACGACAAGTACACCAAGCAGGGCAATGGCTTCGTCTTCAGCAACTACAACGCGCATGAAATGATGTACGCGCTCAAACGTGCCTTGTCGACTTACGCGCAGTTTGAAGTTTGGCTGCAGATTTCCTCCAACGCCATGAACAGCGACTACAGCTGGAAGAATTCGGCGCACGAATACATTGAACTTTACAAAAAACTTATGAACAGCTGAAAATAAAAATGCAACTCAATCCGGCGAGTCAAAAGCCCGTCGGATTTTTTTTTATTGACATATCGGCGAATTTTAGTAAACTAGGAAAGGATTTTGGCGTTTCCGCAGAGGAGGTAAAGGAGATTGCAATGATAAGAAGAGGATCTTCAGACAGCAGAGCCCGATTAAGCGGAGGACGACCTTGCGCCGGCTGCGGGCGACCGATAAAAGGCGGGCTTTATTGCGAGTCGTGCCTTGAAAAATTCAGGGAACGGGCAAAAGTTCAGGGCGAACGCATGGAAGCTCTTAAAAGCAATTCTTTAAAAAAAGTCGTCGAAGACAGGAACGAAGTTATAATTCTGATTGTCAACAGCGACGAACGCAATTTGAGCATTACAAAAATCGTTTTGGAGCGCGGCTTGCCCGAATATAAAATTCTTGCGACGAACAATCCCTTGACGACGATTAACACGCTGATTAGCCGCGAAATAAATCTTGTTATCTTGGACGCCGATTATAACGGGCTGGATATGTTGCGGCGGATTCGCGAAGACGAACATTTTAAAAAAGTTCCCGTGATGATGATGTCGGGCGCGACGCGGCGGGAAATTGTTGCCGAAGTTTTTTCGCTCGGTGTGCAAGATTATGTTACGAAGCCCTGCTCCCCGAAAGATTTAGTCGGGCGCGTCAATAGAGTGATTAGCGGCAAAAAAGAAGTCGCCGCACCTGCTACGCCCCCCGCCGAAACGCAGCAGAAAAGTTCCTTCAATATCCTGCTTATCGACGATGATATTTTCGACCTGCGCCAAGAACGCGAAATACTCCGCAATCGTCTGCCTTGCACGATAACAACGGCTCAAAGCGCGGCGGACGGCATGAGAGTTTTGGAGAATCAGAGCATGGATTTGGTGCTCGTAAGTTTGGATATGCCGTTCGTCAACGGGCTGAAATTTTTGTCGCTCGTCAACGCCAACGCCAAGCTCAGAAATATCCCCGTGATAATCATGACGGACACGCGCGACTTTGCGGTAATCAGCGAGATAAATAAATCGACGGCGGCGGGGCACGTCCGCAAACCCAACATTTCGGAAGACGGATTTGCTTTAATCGAGTCGACGCTCCGCAAGCGCAAATGATTTTTATTGGAGGGCATGACATGAAAACTGCACTTGTCTACGCGGAAGATGAATCTGCACTTCAGAAGGGATTGGCAAATTTTCTGCGCGACAAAAATTATCTCGGCTACAAAGTTTTGGCACTGCTTAGCGGCAAATTGCGGGGCGCGTTGACTTTTAACAAGGTGGAAACCTTCAGGGAGCTGCGTCCCAACTTCCCCGCGACGCTTGACGTAATTACTCCGCAGGCTGTGAATAAATTCATTTACAAATTCGTCGACGCGGTTTTTATTTTGTCCCCAAAAAATATGAATAACACGATTCCGTTGTTCCTTAGCCTAGGCGTCGAGCCGCGAAAATTTATTTGCTACATGGGGGGGGGTATCATCAACCCTATAAACTTACGGCAACGCGACGGCACGCAGATCATTTGCTTCGAGGGGCTGGAGTTTCACGTAAAGAATCAGTCGGACGCGGATTTTGTAAATCAGACGATTTTTCGGCTTGGACGGCAAAAACAATTCTACAATCTGCCGCGCGAACAGTACGCTCCACTTTTAAAGCTCATGTATCGGCAATCTATGGGCAGGGAGCTTGACTTGGACAATCCGAAAACTTTTACGGAAAAATTAAATTGGCTCAAGCTCCACGATTCAACGCCGCTCAAAAGTCGCTTAGCAGATAAATATGTCGTGCGCGATTATGTGGCTGATAAAATCGGCGAAGAGTATCTTATTCCGCTCTTGGGCGCGTGGGACAGCTTCGACGAGATTGACTTTGACGCGCTACCAAATCAGTTTGTCCTAAAGTGCAACCACGGCTCCGGCATGAATATCATCGTTCGCGACAAGAAAAATTTTGATAAGCAACAGGCTCGCGAAAAAATTAATGCTTGGCTCGCGACGGATTTCGCCATGTTGTTTTTGGAGCTCCATTACAGCCCGATTAAACGAAAAATCATCGCAGAAAAATTTATGACGGATAAAGAACATTTCGACCTTGTGGATTACAAAGTTTTTTGTTTTAATGGCGAACCCGCTTACTTCTTTTGCGCTACGAATCGTTCGACGGATTTAAGGTTTGATTATTTTGACATGAACTGGAAACATACTAATATTGAGCAAGATAATCACCCGAATAACGATCACCCCGAAAAAATTCCTCGTCCGAAAAATTTTGAGCAAATGAAAATTCTCGCTGCGAAGCTCTCGAAGGGTTTTTCACATGCTCGGATTGATTTTTTTGAGATTAATGAACGATTATATTTTGGCGAGATAACTTTCTTGCATGACGCAGGATTTTTCCACTATAAATCTGCGGGAACGGATGAATATTTGGGCAGTCTCTTGCGATTGCCGCCGCCTAATATACCTACAAAAATTTAGGAAGTTACTTTTAAAAAGTAATCAAACAGCGAGCGCGATTTGTCGCCCGAATTTTTGGCAAGTCGCCGCGCTCAATTTGTAAAACGTTAAGGAGTTGGTCATTTGCTTTTAGTGATTGACATTGGAAACAGCAACATCGTCATGGGTACTTACAGCGGAAAAATTTTGCGTAAACATTGGCGCATTTCGACGGACAGGCAGAAGACCGGCGACGAATACGGCATGTTGATTAACGACCTGTTCCGCTATCAGGGCGTGAAAATTTCCGACGTGAAGGACATAATTATTTCCTCGGTGGTGCCGCCGCTGGTCGTGCCGATTGTTAAAATGTGCGAGCGTTACTTTAAAATCAAGCCGCTTGTAGTCGGACCTGGCATTAAGACGGGCATAAAACTCAACTACGAAAACCCGCGAGCAATCGGCGCGGACAGGATTGTAAACGTCGTTGGCGCATTTGAACAATACGGCGGTCCGCTGATTGTGATTGACATTGGCACGGCGACGACCTTTGATGTTGTTTCGGAGACGGGCGACTTTATGGGCGGAGTGATTGCGCCGGGGATTATGGCGAGCGCGGAGTCTCTTTTTAATTCGACGGCAAAACTCCCGCGCATTGAACTTGTCCCGCCCAAAAGCGTAATCGGGCACAACACGATAGCCTGTATGCAAGCGGGAATTATTTATGGCTACGTCGGGCAGATTGACGCGATTGTCAATAGAATTCGGGCGGAGATGGGCGCAGATTGGCACGCAAAAGTTGTCGCGACGGGCGGCTTGGCGACGATGATTCAGCGCGAATCACAGACGATTGACAAGATTGACCATTTCTTGACGCTTAGCGGCTTGCGCGTCCTGCACGAACGGAACTCACAATGACGGTTGAAGAAATTTTTCGGACGCCGATTTTTTTAGCACCGATGGCGGGCGTCACGGATACGGCGTTCAGAATTTTGGTGCGCGAGCTCCTCGGCGACGACTTTGCAAAAAAAAATCTGCTGATGTTTTCGGAAATGGTCAGCGCGGCGGGCGTTCACTACCGCAACGAAAAAACTTTGCAAATGTTGGAGACGGTCAAGGCGGAACGACCTGTGGCGATTCAAATTTTCGGCTCCGACCCGACAATCTGCGCGGAGGCGGCGGCTTACGTCGAAGAACTCGGCTCGGCTGCCGTCATTGATTTTAATGCGGGCTGTCCTGCGCCGAAAATCGTCAAGAACGGCGAAGGTTCCGCGCTCATGAAAAATCCCGCGCTTGTCGAAAAAATTTTGTCCGCCGTAAAAAAATCCGTTAAACTTCCCGTCAGCGTCAAGATTCGGCTCGGTTGCGGCGCGATTAATGCTGTCGAGGTCGCGAGGCGTGCGGAAGATGCCGGCGTCGATTTTATCGCGGTGCACGGCAGGACGCGCGAACAATTTTACTCCGGCGCGGCGAATTGGGAGGAAATTGCCCGCGTCAAAGCCGCCGTGAAAATTCCCGTCATTGCGAACGGCGACGTGCGCGATTTCGATTCGCTGGAAAAAATTCTTTCGACGACGCAAGCTGACGGCGTGATGATTGGTCGAGCCGCGCAGGGCAATCCGTGGATTATAAATCGTCTGCTGAAATATTTTCTGACGGGAGAGAAATTGCCGCCGCCAACTGTCGACGAACGCGCCGAAGTCATGCGCCGCCACTTGGAGAAAATTATTTTTTATAAGGGCGAATATGTCGGCGTTCGGGAAATGCGTGCTCATGCCGCGTGGTATACAAAGGGCTTGACGGGCGGCGCACAGCTTAGAAATTTATTCAACCGCGCTGACAGTGCCGAAACTTTTTTGAAGATTATCGAGGTTTTACATGGACGATAAGACAATGACCGCGCAGATTACAAAACTCAGAGAGAGACTGCGCCGGTGGAAAAAAATTCAAATCGAAAAAGATAAATTGAATGCGGAGGAAGAAGAAATGCCGAAAAAATTTTCTGTGTGGAATGACTACAAGGACGAAGATAAAGTTGCTTTGGAGAGTTTGGCGGCGGGCTATATTGATTTTTTGAGCCGTTGCAAGACCGAACGCGAGAGTGTCGTCGAGGCGATTAAGCGTGCGGAGGCTGTCGGCTACAAAAATCTTGACGACGTGATTAAGAATAAAATTCAGCTTCAGCCCGGCGACAAAGTTTATTGCGTGTGCATGAAAAAAACCGTCGCGCTCTTCCAAATCGGAACGGAGCCTTTGGAAAACGGCTTGAGAATTCTCGGCGCGCACATTGACACTTGCCGCCTTGACTTGAAACAGAATCCGCTCTACGAGGAAAGCGGGCTTGCTTACATGGACACGCACTACTACGGCGGCATAAAAAAATATCAGTGGGTGACAATGCCGCTGGCGTTGCATGGCGTCATCGTCAAGAAAAGCGGTCGCGTTCTCAACGTGGTTATCGGCGAGGAGGAGGGCGACCCTGTCTTCTGCGTGACGGATTTGCTGATTCATCTGTCGCAGGAGCAATTAAAAAAGACCGCTGATAAAGTTATCGAGGGCGACAAGTTGGACGTTCTCGTCGGCAACTATCCGCTCAAGGAAGGCAGCAAGGAATCTGTTAAAAAAGCTCTCCTCCGGCTCCTAAAGGAAAATTACGGCGTCTCCACGGAAAAAGATTTTATTTCGGCGGAGCTTGCGCTTGTTCCGGCTGGCAAGGCTCGCGAACTCGGCTTTGATAGGAGCATGATTCTCGGCTACGGGCAGGACGACCGCGTTTGCGCTTACACGTCGCTGGTTGCAATGTTGGAGGCGGCTGATAAAGAACTCGACAGAACCGCCTGCTGTCTGCTCGTTGACAAGGAAGAAATCGGCAGCTACGGCGCGACGGGCATGAAGTCCCGCTTCTTTGAAAACACGCTCGCCGAACTTTTGAACGCCTGCGGGCAGTACAGCGAACTTGCTCTGCGCCGCGCCTTGAAGAATTCGTTCATGCTAAGTTCCGACGTGTCCAGTGCTTACGACGCACTCTACGCTAACGCCTTCGATAAAAATAACGTCGCCTACCTCGGCAAGGGCATGGTCTTTAATAAATTCACGGGCGCACGCGGAAAATCTGGCTCCAGCGACGCCAATGCCGAATACGTCGCCAAGCTCCGCAACGTTCTCGATAAAAACAACGTCCACTATCAATTCAGCGAACTGGGCAAAGTTGATTTGGGCGGCGGCGGCACAATCGCTTACATGATGGCGGAATACGGCATGGAAGTTATCGATAGCGGCGTCGGCGTTTTGAACATGCACGCGCCTTGGGAAGTCACGTCTAAAATCGACATCTACGAAACTAAAAAAGGTTACGCGGCTTTCTTGTCTGATATTTAATCTTTGTGATTGGAATTGAAATTCTATCTGCGCTGTGATAGAATCTTGAAAAACTTTTAGAGCAGGTGAGACGTTTGAATTTCGTGGCGGCATTGAACGAAACAGCAGCAAGCAGTTTGCGCATTTTGGAGGAGCAAATCAGGCAGTCAATCGCAGAAGACCCGTTCATCTTTGAAGCATGCGAGCCGCTGTTCAAGGGCGGAAAAAGATTGCGCCCGATGCTTTTCTTGCTGTGTGCCAATTCAAAAACAGATTGCCCGCCCGAAAAAACTATGCCGCTTGCCGTCGCGCTGGAGCTGATTCACACGGCGACGCTTGTCCACGACGACATAATCGACACGGCAAAGAAACGGCGCGGCGTCGAAACTGCCAATTCCAAATACGGCGCACAAATCGCGGTTCTCGTCGGCGATTATCTTTTTGCCAAAGCGTTCCAACTCGTCGCGGAAAATAATTACAGCCATGAAGTCACGACGGTTCTTTCAAAGCTCGTTAAAAATCTGTGCGTCGGAGAAATTACGCAAGACCGCTCACTCTTTGAAGTGCCGACCTTGACTGAATACTACACCCGCATAAATCTCAAGACGGCGATTTTTCTGTCAAGCTGTTGTCGGCTTGGCGGCATTGTCTCCGAAATGGACAGCCACGAAGTCGAAAACCTCACGGCTTACGGTTCAGGCTTGGGGCTTGCCTTCCAAATTATCGACGACCTTTTGGATTTCTTCGGCGACGAGAAAGTTACGGGCAAACCGCACGGCGGCGACTTGAAAAGCGGCGTGATAACTTTGCCGGTGATTCGTGCCCTTGAAGTCAGCCAGGAAGCTCAAACGCTCAAAGAAATTGTCACGAACGGCGGAGATGTTGACGCCGCGATAAAAATTATTCAAGCCACGGACGCGGTTGACTACTGCAGGACGCGGGCGGAGGCGCATATCGATTCGGCGCGTGTTAATTTGCCAATGACGCTGAAAACTTCTGTCGCGCTCGCCCTCGAACAAGTCGCTGATTTTATCGTCGACCGCACGAGATAAAAACTTTTGGGAGCTGATAACATGAAACACATTAAGACCGTCAACAAACCGAACTTGCAAGCCACGCTCAAAAAGGGCGGCTGCGGCGAATGTCAAGCCTCCTGCCAGAGCGCGTGCAAGACCAGCTGCACCGTCGGCAATCAAGTTTGCGAACGTCAAAAGAAGTGATTAGTATTTAGTGGTTGGTGGTTAGGGAAAAGCTCTAATTGCTAACCACTTTTCACTAATCACTAAAAATCTACCGAAAGGAGATTTTTCATGCGCAAGCCGACGCAGGAAGAAATTATAAAGTTCTGTCACGCGAACACCGTCATAGATTTTTTGGGCGTAGAAGTGGTGCCGACACCCGACAGCGAGGCTCGGCTGGAGTTGTGCGCGGATTCTCGCCACGCAAATTTGTATTCGATGGCGCACGGCGGAGTTTTGACGACGATGGCTGATACCGCAATGGGCGCGAAATGTTTGGCGTTGAGTAAAAAAGTCGTGACGATCTCGCTGACGATAGAATTTATGCATTCGGTGATGATAAACACGCCGCGAGTTTTCACCGACGCGAAAGTTTTGCACGACGGCAGAAAAACAATGTTCTGTGAATGCAACATCGTCGACGCGAAAGGCAAACTTTACGCCAAAGCGAGCGCAACTTTTTTCGTGACGGGGCTGTTGGATTGATAAAAAATTTCGGCGATTCAAAGCCGATCTTAACAATGATAAACACGCCGCGAATTTTCACCGACGCGAAAGTTTTGCACGACGGACGCAAAACAATGTTCTGCGAGTGCAACATTCTCGACGCGAAAGGCAAACTCTACGCCAAAGCGAGCGCAACTTTTTTCGTGACGGGGCTGTTGGATTGATAAAAAATTTCGGCGATTCAAAGCCGATTTTAACAATGATAAACTAAACTAAACGCGAAAAATTTTTGGGAGGTTTTGAACATGCTGAGAAAATTTAAATTGCTGGGCGTGTTGTTGGCGGTAATTCTCTTTGCTGTAAGCGGCAAAGTCGACGCCGCGCCGAACTGGAACACGAACACTATCCAAGTAACGGGCATGGGCGTCACAAATCCGCAACTGGCGAGGACTCCGGCTCATGCATCAATGATGGCGCGTCGTGCGGCAATCGCTGATGCTTATCGTCAGCTGGCGGAAGTGGTCAACGGCGTGCAAGTCGACGCGGAAACGACCGTTGAGCAGATGATGTTGACTTCCGACGTCGTCAAGACGAGAATCAGCGCGGTTATCAAGGGCGCGCAGATTGTCTCCGAGGGCGAACTTGCTGGCGGCGGCTATTCTGTAACTATGGAAATTCCGCTTTTCGGCGGGCAGGGCGGTCTTGCTGAAGCCGTTATCGAACGCCCGAAAATGGTTGAGCCTTTCCCGATGCCCGCGCCCGATTACCGTCCGCCTACGGATTACGCTCCGCCGACCATTCCCAATTACGAACCGGCTCCGCGCGGCGGCAACTACACTGGGCTTGTCGTCGATTGCCGCGGCGTGGGAACGATTAATTTTGTCATGAGCCCCGTCGTCAAAAGAGCAGACGGCACGAAAATTTACGGGCACAAAAATCTTGACTACGACAGAATTATCCGCGAGGGCATGGCAACCTACGCGCAAGACATGAGCCAAGCTAGCCGCGCAGGCTCCTATCCGCTGATTGTCCGCGCCGTTCGCCTCGACGATTTGAACGCCAACCCCGTCCTCAGTATGGAAGATGCCGAAATGGTTCTTTACGAAAACAGCGTTTCCCACTTCCTCGAAAATATCGCGGTCGTCTTCCTCTACTAAAAAATTCTTGCACCGATAAAATTTCCCCGCAAGGGGATTTTTTTTGGAAGGAGCGAATTTTATGGCGAAAACTCAACAAGATGTTATAAAGATGTTCATGCAGTCGCTGGACAATACAAAGTATTCGGGCACCAAAGCCCTTAATCAAGCCGTTAAATATGCAACGGGCGGATATTTCAGCGATATAACCACGGCGATAAATCAACTGCTCGCGGACTGTAAAAAGCTCGGCGCGAATAAATTTCTGCTCGAAAAGTGCGGAATAAATTTAAGCAACACGGACACGGGCGCGATTGTCGGCGCGGACGCCGGCGGCAAAAAAGTTAAGACGCCGACAAGTATCGTGCCGGAAAGCGGGAAGTTGGACACGACTTTTAAAGATAATTCTTTCCAGACGAACGGGTTGACTTTCCGCCTGTATAGAAGTGTTTCGTCAAGCAATCAAACTTACATATGGCGGGCTTTGAAAACTTGGTGGGCTAAAGAAAGCTTAGACCTTATCGAAAATTCCTACGGCTACAGCTTCAACGACGCCGACGCCACAGTCAAAGAAATTTTTGTTGTGTTTAAGAACGAGCCAAAGAAAAGTTATCTGGCTTACGTTGATTATCCGCAAAAAATTAATGGGCGTTACGCGCTGACTTTGAACATAAACGAAGCGCACTTCAAAAATTTAAAAAGCTCGAACGTGGACGGCAAAAGCTCCAAATATCCCGTCTACTTGGACAGGATTATTGCTCACGAGTTGACGCACGCCGTGATGATGGCTAAAGTAGACAATTACGAAAAACTGCCGACCTTCATAACCGAGGGGCTGGGCGACCTCACGCAGGGAATCGACGACATGCGCCCCGGAGTTATCAGCGACTTGGCTAAAAATTATAAGACGTTGCAAACTTATTTGAATTTGAAAGCCACCGCTAATACTCCCGCGATTTACGCGGCGGGCTACATATTTTTGCGCTACCTCGCTAAGCAGGGCGCGGCAAATTACGGCGTGATACCTGCAGACCCCGTTTTGACTGTGGAAAAAAATTTTGCGGGCAACGAAATTAATATTTCCTCCTCCGCCGTCGAAACTGTCGATGCTTCGGCACTGACCAAAGCCGTGAAAATTTACGGCAACAGCAGCGCGAATTCAATCTTAGCTGGCGCGGGCAACGATACTTTAAGCGGCGGCGCAGGAAACGATTCGCTCACCGGCGGCAAGGGCAACGACGTTTTTATTTACACGGGCGGCAACGACATTATCACCGACTACACGGCGGACGACAAAATTTCTTTCGACGTTGCGGTTTCAAAGACGACAACCAGCGGCTCCGATATTCTCTTCAAGACAAGCAAGGGCACGCTCAGAATTAAGGGCGGCAAGGGAAAATCTTTCAACATAACCGACTCCAAAGGCAAAGAACACGCGCTTGCACTCGGCAGCACGACTTTGACTTTGACGAACGCGGCAACTTCTCCCGTAACTGTCGACTCCGCTATAAAAGTTATCAACGCCGCCAAACGCACGAAGGCAATTCAAATTACCGGCAACGCAAACGCCAACACAATCACCGGCGGAAGTAAAAACGATACGCTTTCTGGCAACGCCGGCAATGATAAAATTTACGGCGGCAACGGTAATGATTCATTGTGGGGCGGCAAGGGAAACGATTCCCTTTGGGGCGACGCCGGCGCGGACAAATTTTTCTACGCAAAAGGCGACGGCAACGATATTATTTTCGGCTTCGACGATAATGACACGCTGACCTTTGACAATCTCGCATTCAAGGCGGCTTATGACAAGAAAACCAAAGCCGTTTCCTTCACAGTGAGCGGCGGCTCCGTGACGCTTAAAAATTTCACGGCGACGACTTTCCACGTAAACAGCGACGCTTACAAAATCAGCGGCTCCAAACTCGTCAAGAAATAAATTTATCTGCCTGCGGTTGCGGGCATTTTTTTTTGCGCTGATGTCTGCTATAATCGGCGCGTGATTCAATCGGAAGGAGTGCAATTTATGATAAGACTGTTCGTGACTGACATAGACGGGACGCTTTTGCCGGTGGGTAGCGGCGTTGTTCCCGCGAAAAATATCGAGGCAGTTCAAGCGATGGTTAAGGCGGGCGTCAAAGTTGCAATCGCGACGGGCAGAATGTACAGTGCCGCGTTGCCGATAGCCGCCCAACTCGGAGTTCCCGTGCCGATTATCGCCTACAACGGCGCGCTGATAAAATCTTCGGCGGGCGAAATTCTCCACGCGCAATACATGGACGCGGAAAATGTTTTGGAGCTAATAAATTTCTTCGAGAAACGCGGCTGGCATTTGCAAAGTTATTCAGATGATATTTTATATGTCCCCGAACGCAACGAGCTTGTAAAATTCTACGAAAAGATGATAAGAGTTGAGGCTGTTGAAGTCGGCTGGGACGGATTGCGTGCGCTGACAAAAAATATCCCAAAACTCTTGACAGTATCTGACACGCCCGAAGAAGCTTTGGTGAAACTTGACGAGGCTAAAAAATTTTTCAGCGGACGTGTAGAAATTACACGTTCGGCGGCGCGTTTTACAGAATTTATGGCGTTGGGCGTTTCAAAGGCGGGCGCGATTAAAATTTTGGCGGAAAAGTTCGGCGTCGACAACGCGGAGATTCTGGCTATCGGCGATTCGGATAACGATTTGGCGATGATAACTTCAGTCGGTTGCGGCGTGGCGATGGGCAATGCTGTCCCCGCCGTAAAAGCCGCCGTCACACGTATAACCGATACCTGCGAGAACGACGGCTTCGCCAAGGCTGTCTACGATTATGTTTTGTAAGGAAAGATTTTTATGGAAGAAACTAAAGAATTCGCCGATAAGTCGCGGATAATAATCGTGACGGGCATGAGCGGCAGCGGCAAAACTCAAGCTTGCCGATATTTGGAAGACCTCGGCTATTTTTGCGTGGACAATCTGCCGCCCGTTTTTATTCCAAAGTTCGTGGAGCTGTGCATGCACGCCAACAGCCACTTTAACAAAATGGCGTTCATCGTCGACACGCGCAGCCGCGAATTTTTTGATGACCTAGTTCAAGTGCTAGACGACATGGACAAGGAAAATCAAGATTACGAAATGCTTTTCATGGACGCCAGCGACGACGTAATTATCCGCCGCTACAAAGAGACGCGCCGCCGTCACCCGATGGCTCCCGCGACGAGAATTTCTGACGGCGTGTTCAAGGAGCGCAAAAGATTGGAAAGCGTGCGCTCGAAGGCGACTTACGTTATCGACACCTCCAACTTGGCGCGCGCCGATTTGCGCGATAAAATTCATTTGCTCTTCGGAAACAGCGACGGCGACATCATGAACATTGCGGTTTTGTCGTTCGGCTTCAAGTTCGGTATGCCGCTCGACGCGGACATGGTGCTTGACGTGCGCTTTTTGCCCAATCCTTTTTACGTTCAAGAATTGCGCCACAAAAGCGGCACCGTCCCTGAAGTCGCCGCCTATATCGAAGAAAAAACTATCACTCAGGAATATCTTAAGCGGCTCGATTCGTTTATAGATTTTCTCGTTCCGCAATACGTGCGCGAGGGCAAAAGTCAGCTCGTCATTGCGATTGGTTGCACGGGCGGAATGCACCGCTCGGTTTTTGTTGCCAAACACATTTACGATTTGCTTGCCAAGAAAGGTTACGCCGTAAATTTGGAGCACCGCGACTTGATGAAAAACGACGTGTGGGAAGTTTAAATTATGTTCCATCTTCTGAAGTGGCTTTATCCGGGCATGAAAATGAAACGCTGGCTGTTGCTGTTCGCGGTCGGCGTCATGATGTTCAGTCTCGGCGGCGCACTCGCGATTAACTACGAATATCTGGGGCGCGTCGAAGAAGAAATTTTCATGCTGGTATATCGTGCGGTCGGCAGTTACAATTACATGATAACGGCGGTCGTGGGCGTCTTTATCGTGATAATCGGCGCGTGTCTCATGCTTTGGGCGACGCGCTCAATTATCCGTTCGATAATCGCCGTGCTTATCCCTGACCGCTCGGAAAATCTCGTCGACATGATTTACCAAGAACGCAAGCTCGGACGCGGACCGGCAGTCACGGTTATCGGCGGCGGGCACGGTTTAAGCGTCCTTCTGCGCGGCATAAAAACTTCAACGAACAACGTTTCCGCCGTCGTGACGGTTGCTGATGACGGTGGCAGTTCGGGACGTCTGCGCGAGGAGCTGGGAATTATTCCGCCAGGCGATTTGCGGAACTGTCTGGTTGCCTTGGCTGATACCGAACCGCTCATGGAAAAACTTTTTCAGCACAGATTCGGCGGCGATAGCGCGTTAGCGGGGCACAGTTTCGGGAATTTGTTTATCGCGGCGATGAACGAAGTGACGGGCGACATGGAAACCGCGCTCAAGGAGTCGTCGAAAGTTTTGGCGGTTAAGGGGCGCGTCATTCCCGCGAGCAAAGAACACGTCCGCCTTGACGCCGTGATGAATGATGGCACCGTCGTCGAGGGCGAATCCCAAATCCCTGAAGCCCACAAAAAAATTCGCCGCGTTCAACTCTTTCCAAAAAAAGTTCAAGCCGTCCCCGCCGCCCTTGAGGCTATCGAATCCGCCGACGCCATTATCCTAGGACCTGGCAGTCTTTATACAAGCATCATGCCCAATCTTTTGGTTGACGGCGTCGCCCGCGCGCTGAAAAAATCCAAGGCGATTAAAATTTATATCTGCAACGTCTTGACACAGCCCGGCGAAACCGACAACTACACCGCCGCCGCCCACGCCAAAGCGATTCTCGACCACACGGGGCACGGCACGATTGATTATGTGCTTGTCAACTCGACGCCGATTCCCGACGAGATGTGGCGCGGCACCGGCTCCAGACCTGTTGAAATCGACGAGGACAAAATTAACGCGCTGGGTTGCGGGCTTATCAAAGCGGACTTGATGAGCGCGACGGAAATCGGACGCCACGACCCCGATAAACTCTGCGCGGCTGTCATGAAAATTATTTACAGCTTGGGAGGGCGGAGCTGATGCCGTCATATGCTCAAGAAGTCAAAAACGAATTGGCGCACAACTTCAGCGACGATAAAGATTGTCTGCTTGCCGAATTCGTCGCGCTGTTGAAAGTCGGCGCAAGGAAAATCGACGGGCGGCTTGAATTTAAAAGTTCCAATGCCGCAGTCGTTCGCCGAGTTATCACGCTGGGCAAAAAATTTTTTCCGCTTGTCAAGCCGGAAGTCGCCGCCGTTCGTCGCAAAAAATTGCTTAAGAATTTAATCTACGTCGTGAGATTTATCGCGGCGGGCGAGATTCAAAATTTTTTCGACGCACTGGATATGTCCGAGTTGCTCAAGCGTTCGCGATTCAAAGTCGCTTATCTGCGCGGGGCATTCCTAGCTTGCGGCAGTGTCAATCGTCCCGAAGCTCAATATCTTTTGCAAATCGTGACATTCACGGAGGCGGAGGCAAAGTTTATTCTAAAGCAGCTGGAGAAACTCGAATTCAACGGCGGAGTTTCTCAACGCAAAAAAAAATTCGTCGTCTGGTTGCGCGAGGGCGACACAATCTGCGACTTTCTGGGCATGGTCGGCGCGGAGCAGGCCGTCGAACGCTTTGAAATCGCCCGCAACTTAAAGGAAGTTCGCGTTCAAGTCAATCGTATCGTCAACGTCGAAACCGCCATGCTCAACAAATCAATCAACGCCGCGCAACGTCAGCTTGCCGATATAAAAATTCTGCTTGACAAAAAGGCTCCCGTTAATAAAAAATTACAGGAAGCGATGACCGTCCGCTTGGAAAATCCTTCTTGCACGATGAAGGAATTGGCGGAAAAAATTCCAATGAGCATGAGCGGCTTGCTTTATCGCTTTAAAATAATTCGCCGCTTGGCTAAAAAATTCAGCAAGAAATGAATTGGAGGTTTTTTAAATTATGAGTGGCTTAAGTGCCGCCTTCACGACAGATTTTTTAATTTCATTCGCGCTGGTCGCAATTATTCTGATAATGTTCGGCTTGATAATGAATTTATATTCGGAGCTGTCGACGATAAAGACGCGCTACAAACGCATGATGGGTGGCTCGGAGGGCAGCAGTATCGAACAGATGCTCGCCGCGCACACCACCGAGGTTAATGACGCCCTGAAAAGGTACAAAGGTCTTCACGGGCAAATAAACACGCTCGAAAACCTTGTGCGCAGTTCGTTGGCGCGCGTCGCAGTCGTTCACTTTGACGCCTTTGAAAAAACGGGGCAGGGCTTGAGTTGGTGCGTCGCCATTCTCGACAGGAACAATAACGGCGTGGTCTTTTCGTCGATTTGCGGGCAGGAAGCCGAGCGCAGTTACGTCAAGCCGATAGAGGACGGGCGCGTTTCACCGAGCTATAAACTTACGCGAGAGGAGGAACAGGCTCTGCGGCAGGCAATGAACCGCTGAGAAAATTTTTATGGAAGAAAAAGATTCAAAGCCGTCCGCCAAGATTGAAAGCTACGAAATCAGCATAAAGGGCGGCGATAAGGAGAGGACGATTAAACTTACGTCGGGCATGTTCCGCTTCGGCGTGGCGAGTGTATTAATCGGCGGAGTTCTTTTGGTTGGAACGGCGGCTTTTTCCTTTTACAGCGCGATGAAAATGCAACGCGACGCCGCGACAATCCACGAAGTCGAACAGGCGGCAGAGCTAAGGCAGGAGCAGCTGTTGACGCTCTCGAAAAAGGCGGCGACCTTAAGCGAGACGATTCAGAACTTGGCGCAACAGGAACAGGAGCTTAGAATTCAAGCGGGACTCAATCCGCCCAAAGATGACAAGCCGCCCGAAGCTCCACCCGCTGAAACTCCACCTTCTGAAACTGCGCCCGCTACAAGCAACGCGGAAACGGAGTCAAAAATAAAATCCATAATCGATTCGGTTAAAAATTCCGCCGCTCACGACGGACAGGGCGGACCCGTCGAAGAGCTGGACATTGCGGAAGTTTCCGAGGCGTTGGATATGTTGGAGGCTAAAGTCAGCACGCGCAAGGAAAGCCTTGACGATTTCCAAAACGAACTCAAACAACAGCGCGAACAACTTGCACGCGGCGCGGCAATGGCTAGCGGCTACAGTCCTGGCGCGGGCAGTTGGTCGGGTTCTTCAAGCGGCGTCCAATTTGATTTCGCGAACGGCTTGCCGATTATCCCGTCCGCCGGCTCGATACCTGCGCCTGGTTCTTTCCCGTTCGACCCAAGTCTTGTTGGCGGTTCTGGCGCGGCTGATTCTCGTATCCCGTCGATTTGGCCGACGACCGGCGTCGTGACTTCGCCTTACGGTTTGCGTTGGGGCGGCACAGATTTCCACCCTGGCATTGATATTGCTAACGACATGGGCACCCCGATTGTCGCCACGGCTGACGGCGTCGTCGAATACGCGGGCTGGAATTCGGGCGGCTACGGCAACATGGTCGACATAAACCACGGCAACGGACTAATGACGCGCTACGGTCACGCCTCCCAAGTCGTCGTCAGCACTGGTCAGCAAGTCAAGCGCGGGCAATTAATCGCTTACATGGGCTCGACGGGCTTCAGCACAGGACCGCACGTCCACTACGAAGTTCACGTCAACGGCAACCGCGTCAACCCAATTAGCTATCTGTGAGGAGGTTTTAGCTTGAATATTTTCAAGACGTTTGTGTTAATGGCATTGCTGACAGGTTTAATGGTGGCGATTGGCGGGCTGGTCGGCGATTCAACTGGCGCGACGATTATGCTCGTGATTGCTATCGCCATGAACTTTGGCAGTTACTGGTTTAGCGATTCGATTGTTTTAAAAAGTTACAACGCCCGCGAAGTTTCGGAAGGCGACGCGCCACAACTTTACAATATCGTGAAGAAGCTCGCGCAGAACGCCGATTTGCCGATGCCGCGCGTTTATGTGATTGATACCGAAGTTCCCAACGCCTTCGCGACGGGCAGAAATCCCGACCATGCGGCGGTTGCCGTCACTACGGGCTTAATGAAGGCTTTAGACTACAACGAAATTTCCGGCGTGCTTGGTCACGAATTGGCGCACGTCAAGCACAGAGATATTTTAATCGGGACAATCGCGGCGTCGATGGCGGGCGTCATTTCCATGGTTGCAAATATCGTGCAATGGGGCGCGATTTTAGGCACGCGCTCGAACGACGACGACAACGGCGGCATGATTGGTTTTATCGCGACGGTGATTGTCGCGCCGATTGCCGCCTCGCTGATTCAACTTGCCGTGAGCCGTTCTCGCGAATATGACGCTGACAAGACCGGCGGAGAAATTTGCGGCAACCCGATGTACCTCGCCAACGCGCTGGAGAAAATTGAATACTACGCGCAAAGATACGCGCCCATTCCTCAAGCCGGCACTGCAACCGCGCACATGTTCATAATCAACCCGCTGGAGAATTCCAAAAAGGCGTTGAAAAATTTATTCTCGACGCACCCCTCAACCGACGACCGCATTGCACACTTGCGCGAACAGGCTAGGGAAATGCATTTGCTCGCATAAAAAATTAGAGCCGCTCAAATCGAACGGCTCTTTTTTGTTTGTGTTATGAAATTATTTTAAAGCACGCGCGGCAATGTCTCGGCGGTAGTGCATGGCGTCGAAGTGAATTACCTCGGCGCAACGATAAACTTTATCGACAGCCTCGCGCAGAGTCGGAGCAGTTATCGTGACGCCCAACACGCGCCCGCCGCTCGTGACAAGTTCGCCGTCTTTAAGTTTCGTGCCCGCGTGGAAAATCCTTGCGCCCAAACTTTTAGCCTTGGCAATGCCGTCAATCGGCAAATTTTTTTTGTAGGACTTCGGATAGCCGCCGCTTGCCAGAATCACGCAGACCGCAGAATTTTTGCTCCACGAAATTTTTTTGTCGTTCAACGTGCCGCCCGCGCAGTCGTTCATGAGTTCAAGCAAATCGCTTTCCATGAGCGGCAGGACAGCTTGCGTTTCAGGGTCGCCAAATCGACAATTAAACTCGACAACTTTAGCCGTGCCGTTTTGAATCATCAAGCCCGCGTACAGGCAGCCGCGATAAATAATTCCTTCCGCCTTGAGCGCGGCAATCGTCGGCTGGAGAATTTTTTCTTCGACTTGCGCGGCAATTTTCTCGTCGACAATCGGAGCCGGCGCATAAGCACCCATGCCGCCCGTATTCAAGCCCTTGTCGCCGTCGAAAACTCTCTTGTGGTCTTGCTCAGCAATCAGCGGAATAATTTTTTCTCCGTCCGTCAACGCAAGCACCGAAGCCTCTTCGCCGTCCATGAATTCTTCCACGACGATTTTACTGCCCGCCACGCCGAAAGTTTTCATCTCGTCGACCGCGTTCAAAGCCTCGTCCAAAGTTTGCGCAACGATAACGCCCTTGCCCGCCGCCAGTCCGTCAGCTTTTATGACAATCGGCGCATTTTTTTTGCGGATATAATCTTTGGCGGCGTCGGCGTCGTAGAAAACTTCAAAGTCGGCGGTCGGAATGTTGTATTTCTTCATAAGCCGCTTAGCAAAAATTTTCGAGCCTTCAATCTGCGCGGCAAGTTTATTCGGACCGAACGCCTTAATGCCCGCCGCGTTGAGCGCATCAGTCAAGCCGTTCACCAGCGGGGCTTCGGGACCGACAACAACCAAGTCGATATTTTTTTCTTTGGCGAAATTCACGAGCGCGGCGTTGTCAGCGATGGAAATATTTTCCACACACGCGGCGAAGTCGGCGATACCGGGGCTACCGGGTATTGCGAAAAATTTTTCAAGCAACGGGCTCTGCGAAATTTTCCAGGCAAGCGCATGTTCGCGCCCGCCGCCGCCGATTAAAAGTACATTCATAGATAAACCTCATTTAACGTCCAAAATCTCAAAGCTGGTAATGCACAACGTGCGACCCTCATTTAACGTCCAAAATTTCAAAGTCAATGACGCCCGCCGGTGCATGAACTTGAACGGTTACGCCCGTGCCCTTGCCGAGCAGAGCGGCTCCCAGCGGCGATTCGTCCGAAATTTTATTGTTATCGGGGTCAGCCTCCGTCGAGCCGACTATCATATAAGTTTCCACCTCGTCAAGCTCCACGTCGCGAATAGTCACCGTGCTGCCGATTACAACTTTGTCCGCGCCGACTGCCGCCTGAATGATGTCGCTGTTGCGAAGTTTAGCCTCCAGCTCGCTGATTTCGCTCTCCAAACGTCCCTGTTCGTTTTTGGCGTCGTCGTATTCGGAATTCTCGCTGAGGTCGCCGAGGGCTATTGCCGCCTTGAGCCGCTCCGAAACTTCGATGCGCCGCACACTTTTTAGATAATCCAGCTTCTCAACCAGCTTGTCGTAGCCTTCCTGAGTAAGCATAGTTTTTTTGTTTGCCATTAATTAATCCTCCGAAAGTTTTTCCCCGTCAAAGGTGCGGTGTTCGCCTGGCGTCTGCGGTGACCAAATCGGAATTTCCTTTGCCGCCGATAAAAATTTCTGCGAAGGTTTTCCACAGCGGAAAATCGACGCGGTGCATTGCCACGAAATTTTTTATCTTAGCCCGCGCCACGAATTCAACCGCGCCTTTCTCCTGCGAAGTGCCGAGCCGCTCGTCCACGGGGATTGCTTGTCATTAATCAATCCTCCGAAAGTTTTTCCCCGTCAAAGGTGCGGTGTTCGCCTGGCGTCTGCGGTGACCAAATCGGAATTTCCTTTGCCGCCGATAAAAATTTCTGCGAAGGTTTCCACAGCGGAAAATCGACGCGGTGCATTGCCACGAAATTTTTTATCTTAGCCCGCGCCACGAATTCAACCGCGCCTTTCTCCTGCGAAGTGCCAAGCCGCTCGTCCACGGGGAAAAACGCAACGTCCGCTTCCATGCCGTTCATGCGCTTCACTTGCCGCTTGAAAGCTTTTTCCGCCAGCTCTATATTTTCCGGAGTGTCGTCTTCCCAGTGCCACCAGTTGAAATCGCCCGCGTGGAAAATTTTCGCGCCCGACGGCGTTTCCACCAAGAAAGATACGCCAACATCGGTAGAATCATAAGTCCAAACTTTAATCGTGTCGTCGTGCCACTCGCTGTAGCGTTTCATGTAGGTTATCTTTTCCTTCGGGAAGATTTTAACGCGCTTAGTGTGCTTGATGTCGCTGCCGAAAATGTAGCGCGTGGTCTTCTGCGCGTAGGAGCGAATGTGCGTGCTGAAGTGATCGAAGTGCGCGTGCGAGACGAAAATATAAAGCCTGTCGAAGTCCCCCTTATCATACGCGGCGTCGACGATTCCGGCGGGGTCTTCGCAGTCATCAAACACCAGCAAAATTTTTTCGTCGCGAACCAAGAAGCCGCTGTTCAACAAGTAATTAATATCCATAAATTCTTTAGTCCTCCCTCGACCGACAGTAGATTTTTTTGTAAGCCGGTCGCCCTAATCTTCAATGCTGAAAAAAAATTTTTTATCCCTCCTCCGCCATGAAATTTTATTTTTTCGTCAAAGTGACGACCCTAATTCAATCATCGCCCCGATTAGCCAGAGCATCTTGGATTTTCTGCTCCATTTCGGGATTAATTTTTTGGTCGGTGCGGTAGTGCACATTTTGGCGAACACTTTTGGTGAAGCCGCGCCCCTGCACCTCGCTGGCAGATAATATCAGCATGAAGGCGTTCCTGTCGACGGTGTTGACGACAATTTTTATTTTGGCGATTTGCGTCATGCTCACGACGACCAGCACAATTTTTTTCGGGTCGCCGGTGTATGCGCCCTCGCCGCTCAGGAATGTCACGCCGCGTCCAATGTCGGCGATAATCCCGTCGGCAATATCTTTTGCGTGGTCGGAGATAATCAGAATCGCCTTGCGCTGATTCAAGCCGTCGATAACTTTGTTGGTCATCTGCGAGGTCAGGTACATACAAATCAGCGTGAACATTGCAGAATTTATGCTGAAAAGCCCGCCCGCCACGACGACAATCAAGCAGTTGAAGCCGAAGATAACCGAGCCTATGTCCATTGAATAATATTTTTTGAAAATCGCGCCGAGAATGTCGAAACCGCCCGTCGAGCCGTTCATGCGGAAGACTATGCCGTAGCCGATGCCGTTGAAAATCCCGCCGTAAATCGACGCCAACATTAAATCTTGCGTCGGCGTGTAAGCCGCCAAAAATTTTGTGGCGTCCAGCGCGAACGAGAACATCAGCGTCCCGATAACCACGTCGAGTGTATATTTCTTGCCGAGAAGTTTATACGAGGCGATTAGCAGCGGCACGTTGTAAGCCAGAGTCTGCGCGCCGATTGGCAAGCCCGTCAGAAAGTAAAAAATAATCGCAATGCCCGTTACGCCGCCCGTCAACAAGCTACTCGGCACTACGAAAAGATTGATTGAGGAGGCGGCAACGAAACACCCCGCCATAATCCCCAAATATTTTAGCGGGTTCCACCTGACAAGCATTGAGGTCAGCTTCATCTAAAATTTTTCCCTCCCTTCAAGTTCGCAGGGGATTATAGCACAAAATGTCGCTCAGCGCACAATATTTTAAAAAATTTTTTTACTTTCTATGTTTGCTCGCCAAAGCCTTAGGAGATTTTTAATTGACAGTGAAACACACGATAGAAAATTTTCCTGCTGATGTTCGCTTCCGTCGCCGCCGCGCAGACAAATTTGATTTGGGGGCGCATAATTGTCCTTCTAGGCAAGAAGGTTTGGACGACGGGCAACTTTCCTACATGGTTTTGCTTATGACGATGGAGGCACTGGGACTTAAAAGCGACTGTGCTCATTCAGACGCCGGCACCAAACGCCGGCAGAAAAATTTTGCGGCTCATCACTGACCAACAGGGCAATAGCGTTATGCTCTTTGGTGCACAATAAAAATTTTTAATGAAAATTTTATCCGCGTTTGCTGTACTAATTCCTTTTACTATCGTATAATTCTTTTGAAAATTTTCTTATTACGGATTTAAAGAAAGGAGTGCATTCCAATGGACAATAACAACTTCAACATGGACACTGCCGGAGATGACAGTAGCGAGTTTATCGAAAACACTGTCAAAGGTGCAACGATTCAGACCGGCGCAAATGACGACACTATTAAAAATGTCGCCGACAATGTCAGTATCAACAGCGGCGCAGGTAATGATTCAATTTCAAATTACGGCTCCCACGTCACAATTAATGGCGGCTCCGGTAATAACACTATCCTTAGCTATGACGATGAAGATGTTATTATTATTGGCGGCGCAGGTAATGATGTAATTAATCTCAACAGCGGCGCGAAAAATAATTCCATTTATTACAGCGCAGGAGACGGCTCCGATACGATTTACGGCTTTGATACGAACGACGATTTAGTAATCGACAGTAGCTACTCCACGCAAGTGAGCGGCAACGATTTATTAGTCAACGTCGGCACGGGCAGTATAAAATTGGTCGGCGCAACCAGATTGTCTTCTGTTAAAATTAATAAGACGTTAATAAATCCTGTGTTCATCACCTTGACCGAAAGCGCGGACACTTACGTAAATGAATTAGATAACGCAACGATTAACGCCCTCGGCGGCAGTGACCACATTGATAACAGCGGCGCGTACGTTTTGATAAATGGCGGCACAGGGCACGATTATATCAACAACACCGAAAAGGCGACTTGGTCGACACTGACCGGCGGCGCGGGGAACGATAACATTAACAACAATGGCTCCAACGTCATAATCGACGGCGGTTCCGATAACGATTCGATTTATACTTACGCGGCAAATGCTACTGTCGACGCTGGCACCGGTAATGATTATGTCTACAATACCGGCTCGAACGTTTCAATTAATGGCGGCGCGGGCAATGACTCGCTCAAAAGTTACGGCTCGAAGGTTACACTTGTCGGCGGCGCGGGCGACGACAGCATAAGCAACGGCGGCGGCACGACTGAAAGCTCCAACGTGACGATAGACGCGGGCGCAGGCAACGACATCATTTATAACGGCTGGAATACGGACGTCTCGGTCAGTGGCGGCGCGGGCAATGATTCGATAAGCAATGTCAACGGTAAATATGCGACACTTTCGGGCGGGGCAGGCAACGATACAATCGTAAATAACAGTGCAGATGTGACGATAGAAGGCGGCACGGGCGATGATTCTATTTCCAGCGCGGGCAACAACGTCGTGTTCGTGTATTCTCAAGGTGACGGCTCCGACACAATCGACGGCTTCAATAGCTATTCGACATTGCAGATAGGAGACGGCACGGGCATTTACTCCAAAGAAATCGTCAACAATGATGTAATCGTGACGGTTGAGGACGGCACAATCACCTTGAAGAACGCCGGGAAATTATCTACAGTGAATATAGCCGGCACGGAAAAATATGATTGGAGCATGAACGCGGCGGGCACAGCGGCGGTTTATGGCAATGCGCAGGAAACGTTAATCACCGTCAGCGGCGTCAAGTCAATCAGCGGCATTTCTATCAGAGATAAAATCGTGACGATACCAGCCACCGTGCTCAACGACACGAACGTAACAGTCAGCGACGGCTATACATTGGCAACGAGCGGCATATCTTCTCCTTCGACGACAAACGCTTGGAGCTTGAACGGTACGAACGCAAACTACGTACAGACGACGACGGCGGGCTACTCTCTTTCCAGCGACGGAAAATCTATCAGCTATACCCCCAACTCCAGCAAGACGTTAGCAACAGTCAGCGGCGTTAAATCCGTCAGCGGTATTTCGTTGAGCGGAAAAGTAGTAAATGTACCGGCGTCGGCTCTTAATGGCACGAATGTCACAGTTAGCGACGGCTACACGCTTTTAACCAATGGAACCGCTCCTTCAACGACGGCGGCTTGGAGTCTCAGCGGCACGAATGCTAATTACGTACAGACGACAACGGCGGGCTACACTCTCTCCAGCGACGCCAAATCTATCAGCTACACTCCGAGCACAAGCGAGACGTTAGCGACGGTCAGCGGCGTTAAATCAGTAAGCGGAATTTCATTGAGCGGCAAAGTCGTAAATGTACCAGCGGCGGCTCTTAATGGCACAAACGTAACAGTTAGCGACGGCTACACCCTTTCAACGGACGGTGCTAAACCTTCTACAACGACGGCTTGGAGCTTGAGCGGCACGAACGCTAATTACGTGCAAACTACGACGGCGGGCTACACCCTTTCCAGCGACGGCAAATCTATCAGCTACACTCCGAGCACAAGCGAGACGTTAGCGACGGTCAGCGGCGTTAAATCCGTCAGCGGAATTTCATTGAGCGGCAAAGTAGTAAATGTACCGGCGGCGGCTCTCAACGCTACAAACGTAACGGTTTCCGACGGCTACACGCTCACAACGGACGGTGCTAAACCTTCAACGAAAAATGCTTGGAGTCTTAGCGGCACGAATGCTAACTACGTACAGACTACGACGGCGGGCTACACCCTCTCCAGCGACGCCAAATCTATCAGCTACACTCCGAGCACAAGCGAGACGTTAGCGACGGTCAGCGGCGTTAAATCAGTAAGCGGAATTTCATTGAGC
>JAFPVP010000138.1 GCA_017412925.1 Selenomonadaceae bacterium | reverse complement strand
TTTTCTCCTCCGCAAAAATTAAACCGCCTCGACTTTGGGCGGGTAAATTCAAAATTTTTTGTGAAACTTTCCCCTCCGGACTTTAAAATAACACGATTAACTTTTTATGTCAAACTTTTTAGCTCGTCACAAAAAATATAATTCATGCCGTAAAATTCTTCGCGCGTCATTTTATCCGCCAAAAATTTTTCGTAATAGGCGTCGACGTTGCAGAAAATCGGTCGCTCGGAATAAATTTCACACAAATTATTTTTTAAATGTTTGCAAACGCCGTCGCCGCGATCCATTTCCGCCGAATAAAATTTCGACAGCCGAATATTTCTGCAGCACGCGCCGCAACAATCGCATTCAAATTTCAAACAGAATCAGCCCGCCCTTTCGTTCATAGCCCGTCCCCCACAACGTCGCAAAATTTATCCAACGCCCTATTCCGTAGCTGACTGCCTTGACAAAAAAATTTCCGCCGCGAATTTCATAGCCGTTCAAAATAAACCAATGCCAGACGTAAGCTTTCAATTCCGCGACGTGATGTTTGAGTAGCAGGCACGGCAGAGGATAGCCCGCGTCAATCTGCCGGCAGATAATTTTTTGCGTGTCATCAAAATTATTTTCGCCCGACCAGCCAGATAATTTTAAATCGACGTTATGGTCTTTTAAAAATCGCCCGAAACCGTCAAGATAAATTTCCAACTTGTCGACGCCCGACCAGCGCGGATAAAGATACGGCTCCATGATTTTTCCGAAGCGCAAATAATCTTCCCGCGAAATATTTTCTAAATCGAACGGGTAAAGCCCGCGCAGTCCGAAATATTTTGCAAAGTAGATGGCGCAATCGCAAGCCGAGACTGCCGCACAGCCGCCGACGTTCATGCCAAAATCCGTGATTCGCGAATACCATTTCTGTTGCCCGCCGAGAGACTCGCCGATATAAAAATGCGGCAGTTCTTTTTTTGTGTCCAAGTTCAAACCTCCGTGACGTAGCCGCTGATTAAAATGTCCTCGCCGAGCGGTTGCGCCGTGAAATTTTTCAGCTTAACTGCGTCGAATAATTTTTCAAAGCCCGCGCCTTCGACCGCCGTCAGCGCACTTTGCCCGCCGATAATTTTGGGCGCGACGAACGCCAAAACTTTATCGACAAGCCCCGCGCTTAGCATGGCAAAATGAATCGTGCCGCCGCCCTCGACCAAAACCGAAGTTATCTCCCGCGCGGCGAGTTCACGCATCAAAACATTCAAATCGACACGTTCGCCGCCCGTCACGATAATTTCGACGCCACGATTTTTTAATGCGGAAATATTTTCGGGCGGCGCGTCTTCAGTCACGGCGATTATCGTCCGCGCAGATTTATCAGCCACGACCTTTGAATCAAGCGGCGTTCGTGCCTTGCTGTCGACAATCACACGCACAGGATTTTTCCCAACGACAAGCCGCGTCGTCAAACTCGGATTATCAGCTAAAACCGTGCCGACTCCGATTAAAATTGCGTCGTTGATGTCGCGCAGATGATGAGAAAATTTTCTTGACGCCTCACAGCTTATCCATTGCGATTCGCCGCCGGCAGTGGCAATTTTCCCGTCAAGCGAGCAGGCAAATTTCAGCGTCACGAACGGCAACTTGCACGTGACCCATTTTATAAAAATTTCGTTGAGTTTGCGAGCCTCCGCCGCCAAAAGTCCGACTTCTACTTCGACTCCCGCCGCTCGCAAAATTTCTATGCCGCGCCCTGCAACTTTCGGATTCGGGTCTTCAATCGCCGCGAAAACTTTTTTTATTCCCGCCGCGACAATCGCATTTGCACACGGCGGCGTTCGCCCGAAATGTGAGCACGGCTCCAGCGTCACGTAAAGCGTCGCGCCCGTCGCCAATTCGCCCGCCATGTTCAGCGCGTGAATTTCCGCGTGCGGCGTGCCCGACTGCCGGTGCCAGCCCTCCGCTATAATTTTTCCGTCCTTGACGATAACCGCGCCCACCAATGGATTCGGCGAAGTTCTGCCCTCGGCATTTCGCGCTATCCTCAACGCCTCGCGCATGTAAATTTCGTCCGTCAAAGTTTTCACCTCGCAAAAATTTTTTAGATTTTCGCTATCAAATCGCGGTTCGCCACGTCGCTGATTAATTCAAAGCTCAACTGCCGCAATTTTATGTTCGCCGCAACCAATTTCACGCGCACATTGTCCCCGATATGATAACTTTTTCCCGTTCGCGTGCCGATTAACGCAAATTCTCGCTCCACGAACGCATAAAAATCGTCTTTTAAGTCAGCCGCGCGTACCAAACCGTCAACTCCATTGTCCAATTCCACGAAAAAGCCAAAATTCGTCACGGATTCTATCACGCCGTCGAAATTTTGCCCGACAAATCGTTGCATGAATTCCACAGCTTTTAAATCTAAAGTTTCGCGCTCAATTTCTATCGCTCGCCGCTCCATTTCCGAACTTTGCCGCGCTATTTCCTCCAAATTCTTTATTAAAGTGCCTTTTAACGCCCGATGAACGATTAAATCGGGGTATCGACGTATTGGCGACGTAAAATGCGTGTAAAATTTCGCCGCCAAACCGAAATGTCCTAAATTTTCCGGCGAGTATCGCGCTTGTTGCATTGTCCGTAGCGCATAACTCGTAATTATTTTTTCCGCCGGCAAATTTTTGACTTTGGATAAAATTTTTTGAAAGTTTTGCGGCTCATTTGCCTTTGTTATGTGTAAATTAAAGTGCGCAAGCAGTTGATTTAGCGTTAAAACTTTTTCTGGCGTCGGAATTTCGTGCACGCGGTATAAACTCGGAATTTTATTTTTTATTGTGTGCTCCGCGACCGTTTCATTTGCGAGAAGCATACATTCTTCGATAATCGATTCTGCTACGCTTTGAATTCTTTTTGTAATTTCAAGCGGTTTGCCCGCCTCGTTCAAAATAATTTTCATTTCGGGTAGGTTAAAATCAATCGCGCCGCGTTCAGAACGAATTTTTTTGCGTAAGGCGTGAATTTTCTTTAAAGCGTTAAGATTTTCCGCGCAATCGGCAAGATTTTTGTCGCCGTCGAGAAATTTATTGACTTCGGTGTAAGTTAATCGCCTAAAAACGTGAATTACCGTCGGAAAAATTTTATAATCGATAACATTGCCGGCAGAATTAATTTTCATTTCGCAAGCCATCGCCAGACGGTCGACGCCCGCATTTAAACTGCAAATCCCGTTAGAAAGCTCTTTTGGGAGCATTGGAACGACCCTATCGACGGGATAAATGCTCGTTCCGCGATTAAAAGCCTCTTTATCAAGAAAAGTTCGCGGCTTGACGTAGTGACTGACGTCCGCAATGTACACGCCCAAAAAAAATTCGCCGTTAATTTCTTCGGCGAAAACTCCGTCGTCCAAATCTTTTGCATCCTCGCCGTCAATCGTGACGATTTTTAAATTTCGGCGGTCAATTCGGCGCGAAATTTCGTTTTTATTGGGTTCAATTTCAATTCTCGACGCTTCGGCTTGCACATCTGGCGGAAAATTTTCTTCGACGCCGTGACTGCGTAAAATCCCGCGAATTTCAACGCCAGGCGCATTTTCTTTGCCTAAAACCTCTAAAATTTCGCCGCGCAGAGGATTCCACGCAATAATTTTCACGACAACCTTTGTATTTGCGCTAAATTTCCCGCTGAATTTCGGAATAATTATTTTTTGGTCGATGCGTTTATCGTCGGGTGTCACGAAAATTTTTTTGCCAATTTTGTTCAGCGTGCCGACGAAAATTTTATTTGCGTGCTCTAAAACGTCTATAATGTGCCCTTCGCGGCGTCCGCGCCAATTATCGACGACTTTAACCTTAACTTTGTCGCCATTCATCGCCCCGCGCAGATTTTCCGCCGCAATAAAAATATCCGAGCCGCCATTTTCGGGCGAAACGAACCCAAAACCTTTAATATTTACGCTTAATTTACCTATAATCGCCTTCATAACGCATTCACGACCGCAAATTTTGCCGCCGCCTCCGCAGTTATCGTGCCGTCAGACGTTTCAACCGTTGCGCGCATTGAAATTATATTTTTCCGCTGATTTTCTTCCCACGCGGTGATTTTAAGTTCTTGTTCGGTTGGTGTCGGGAATTTATAGCGAATTTCGAGGCGTCCAGTAACGGATTTTTCGTGATATTTAGCCTCAATAAATTTGCACATCGTTTCATCAAGCATAGTGGATAAAATTCCGCCGTGAACCGTGCCTTCGTAGCCTTGAAACTCTTTTGGCAGAATTTTTTTTGTAAAAATGCGTTCGCCGTCGAAATTAAAGCTTAAGTGCAAGCCGATAGGGTTATTCTCGCCGCAAGCAAAGCAATATTTATCGCTCATTGAATCAACTCCTTAAAATTATTCAAAATACCAGCCGAAAATGTTCTTAATTTTGACTTTAAAACCGTCCAAAACATTCACGGGCACTTCAAATTTAATTTCGGCGCGTTCCTCGTCGGTTAATTCGTTTAATTCAGCTTCAGACCAGTTGTGATAAACGTCGTCGAGGAAATATTTACCGTCGCGCAGGATATAAACTTGAATATTTTCGCTCCACGGGTCGATAATCCAATATTCGCGCACGCCGTTTTTTTCGTAAACGTCTTTTTTTATGCCGAGGTCGCGTTTCATTGTCGAACGGGAAAAAATTTCTGCAACCATATCCGGGACGCCGTGAATCGTACTATGTTTGTTGTCGATGACAATTTTGCTGTTCGCCGCGCTGATAAACATAAAATCGGGCTTAAAAAGATTGCCGTCGGGGAAGTGTACGTCCAAATTGTCGGTAAAAATCAAACCAAGCTTGTTAATCGCGGCGTGCATTCCAACTATCATAGCCAATTTTACTACAACGTTGTTATGCCAAATATCTGCGCTTGGTGCCATGAATTTTTCCCCCTCAATCAATTCGTAGTCGTCGCGCTTGTCGATAAAGATTTCGGTCGCCATTGAATCAACTCCTTAAAAAATTTGTGATTTCCTCAAAAACAAAGTCGCGATTATCGTCAAGCGGCAACAAATGTCCGGAATTGGCAACCGTTGTGACAAATTTTCGTTCCGAGCCGATATTATCCATGATATAGCGTGCGCTACGCGGCTGAGCAGTGTGATCGTCCTCGCCATGCATGATTAAAATCGGCGGCGTGATGTTCGGGAGGAGATTTTTCACGTCGTCAATCAAGGCAAGGAGTTCATGCACGCTAACGAGTGGCGTTTTCTTGTAAACTTCATTGGCGGCTTGCGGCACGTCCAAAAGTTTTTTTCGCGGCTGAACTATGCAAGCATTCCCGCAAAATTCTTTCGGCGGCAAATTTTTTAAGCCTAAACCGTCGTCAATAAAAATCGGCGCGGCGAGCGTGACAATCTTAGAAATTTTTTGCTCCGAGGAAAGTTTAAGCGTCAAAATTCCACCCATAGAGTGCCCGACGACGAAAATTTCATCGCAGAAGCCGCGCAGAATATAAAATCCGTCCAGAACGGAATTAAACCAATCGTCGCGAGTTGTGCGCATTAAATCTTGTTCGTCGGTGCCGTGACCAGCCAAGCGCGGGCACAAAACATTAAAACCTGCGCTGTTTAAGTGTTTACCGAGCAAAAGAAGTTCGACGGGCAAGCCGGTGAAGCCGTGAATCAGCAAGACGCCGCTTGAGCCGCCACCCTTCATGAAAAAAGGTTCTCCGCCGTTAATCAAAATATTTTCCTCCTACATCGAGAGTTTGGCGATAATTAAAGTTATAATCCCGAACAAAATGCCCAAAATTATAGTCAGCCGTGCCAAAAGCGCGTCCATGCCGCGAGCTTTGCCCGAAAAAACCGTATCGGAGCCGCCGTCCATGCCGCCCATGCCGCCCGACTTCGCTTCCTGTCCGAGGATAACCAAAATCAGCGCGATTGAAATTATCGCGTCCAAAACCATTAAAACCGTCATCATTTTTACTGCCTACTTTCTAATCCCTAATCAAATTTATCGCCGCGCCCAACGCTCCGAGCATCCACATGAGCATTGAGCTTTGGATATTGAAAAGCAAATCGTCCGTGAAACCGTTCAGTGCCATGGACAAAAACGCCAGCCCGATTCCCAGCCGCATTCCTTCGAGAAAATTTTTGTCGTCAATTTGGGTCAAATCGTCCCATTCGATTAAATCCGGCTTTTCTTCGGGTTCATCGTCGAGTTTGATAATTTTCGCGGAAATATTTTCGCCCGCAACGGAGATATTTTCCACGGTGGCGACGTTTTCCGCGTCCGAAAATTTTTGGCGGGTGTGTTCGCTAAAATTCATGTCTTCATGGTGGAGAACATCTGCGCGGCGAACTTTTTTTAGCTTAGACTTTTTCTTTCTCCCGAACAAGTTTACGAATCTGTTTGAGAATTCGTCAAGTTTTTCGTTGACGAGGTCAGCCAGCTCCTGCAGAAAAGAATTCGACGAAATAATTTTCCCAACGCTATCAGTCAGCCATTTTTCGACGCCGCGTTCATTCGCGCCCAAGGAGATAAACATTGTCCCGAAAAAATACCAGAAAAACGCCAGCGCACCGACGATACCGACTTCCGCCGCGTAATTTAGATAAATGTTGTGCGCGTGGTAGATAACGATGTTCGGGTCGGCGACATAATAATTGTATTGCGGGTAAACGTATTGATAAGCACCCCAGCCGATGCCCGCGAACGGGTGGTCGCTAATCATTGCGCTGGTGCTGACCCAAATGCCGACGCGCACGCCCTCCGAGGAATCGCCCATGCTAAATGCCGATAAAATTCTGTTGGTAAAGGTCGTATCGCTGTAGGCAATCAGACCCGTGACCGCCGCGAACAAAATCAGCACGCGCCAATCTTTTAGCACGCCATAGACCGCGAAGACGACCGCTATTGCGATGAACGCGCCGCGCGAGTAAGTCATTGCCAAACACGCGGCGAGCAGAGCTATCACGACGATTAAAATTATTTTTTGCGCCCGCCGCTCCACTTTAGTTAAAATTCCCAACGCTAAGCAGATAAAAATGTCCAAATAGCCCGCCAGCACGTTCGGATTTTCCAGCGTCGAGAAAATTCTTTTTTTAAGTTCGGGGAAAGCTTCAGGGTCAGTCCATTTTACGTCAGCCACGTCCACGCCGAAGACAAATTGGAAAAGACCGCACAGCACAACCAATATTGCCGCCGCGCACAGGGCTTGAGCGACTTTTTTGACTTGGGCGGTTGTGCGGATTGTTTGCCCGACGATTAAATAAGTTAGCGCGTAAATTCCGACGAGCGAGAAATAATTGTAAATCAGCTCGAAACTGCGCACCGACGACAGAAAAACACTTATTGCGCCGATTAGAAAAAAAATCGCGACGGGCACGTCAAAGGGCAGGTTGCGCATTTTGTAACGTGAATCAATTCGACTGCGCAGGAACCACGTTATCACGCCGAACATGACCGCCGCCGCCGCCACACTCGGAGAGAGCGCAAGGAAAAAGGCTTCCGTCAATATGGCGTAGATTGTCCACTCTTCGAGATTTTTTATCCGCCGACGCCGTGCAAAGACGCTGACTCTGTCCACTTCCTCGCCTCCTCAGCCTTTCTTTCACTAGAAAGGTTTCAAAGAAATTTCCTCGTTATTTGGATTTATTTTTTTTGAACTACTTTTTCTTTGCATGCCCAAAGAAAAAGTAGCAAAAAGAAAAGGCACCTCGCGGGGGCGTTGGTCTTCAGTGCTCCAACGTTACAGCTACCCGATACCGCTCCGCGCCGCTTTGAAACATCCATGTTTCAGCGCGGCGCAACGGCCGACGTCCTGTCGGCCGCAAATTTCGTTAGCTAAAGCAAATCAAATGTCTGACTGCGCCAATCAAGTACAATGAGCCCGCGATAATTTTTACGTCGCCGTCCGAATTTTTAAGCCGTTCGACTGCCTCAAAGTTATTTTCGACGGCTACACAATCAATATCGTGTTCGCGCAAACTTTTGCAGAGAATTTCGGTAGAGGCGGCGCGTTCAGAATCGGGCGGCGTCACAATTACAAAATCTTCTGCGCGGAACAAAATTTTTATCATTTCGGCGAAGTTTTTATCAGCCAGCACGCCGAAGACCCAAATCCTTTTGCCGTGCGGAAAATTTTTGTCCAAACTCTCGCGCAACGCCGCCGCCCCGTGTGGATTGTGCGCCCCGTCTATCACGGTGACGCCCGAAGAATTTTTAAAAATTTCAAAGCGTCCAGGCCACTCCACGCGCGCCAATGCTGAATAAATTTTTTCGTCGTCAATGCCGAGAACTTGCGCCGCTTTAATCGCGATTGCCGCGTTAAATTTTTGATATTCGCCGCGCAGATTGATTTTGACTTCGGCGGGCGTCGTGACTTCATACAGCGGAGAATTTTTTTCCTTAGCGACGGCGCGGATAATTTCAAGCTGCTCGCCCGTCACGCCCGTCACCGTCGGGACGTTCGGTCTGATGATGCCCGCCTTGTTGTGCGCGATTCCGTTCAAGTCGCCCAAAATTTTTTCGTGGTCAAGCGCAACCGTCGTGATGATACAAAGTTCGGGCGCGATTATGTTCGTCGAATCAAAAGTGCCGCCCATGCCGACTTCGACAACCGCCACGTCGACCGCGCGAATTTTAAAATATTTAAAGGCGGCGAGCGTCAGCGTTTCAAAGTGCGTGGCTTCGACGCCCGAATTTTTCACGCGGAAAATCATTTCGGCAAAGTCAGCTTCAGAAATATTTTCTCCGCAACTTTTAGAAAGTTGACAAACAGCGGTCGCGCCATAGCGTTTCGACGTTTTAAAGTTTGTCGCCGCGTCCATACGCAACCCATGCGGGTTGCTAACTTCGTAATTTTTACCGTCATAAATACGGATTCGTTCGCAATAACTTTCCAAGTGCGGCGACGTGAACAGCCCGACGCGCAAACCTTGAAGCTTTAGCATTTCGGCGAGCATGGCGCAAACCGAGCCTTTGCCGTTGGTGCCCGTCACGTGAATCGTCCGATAAAAATTTTGCGGATTACCCAGCGCGGCGGCAAGTCTTTTCGTCCGCTCCAAACCTTCCTTCACGCCGAATTGGCACAGCCGCTCCAAATATTTTAGCGCGTCATTATAAGTTCTCAAGCTGTTTAATCCTCTGCTCCAGCGACGAAATTTTTTCTTCGGCGGCGGCTAATTTATCGCGTTCCGATTGCACGACTTCGGCGGGTGCCTTGCTCAAGAAGCGTTCGTTTTTAAGTTTGCCAGCCGTCGACGCCGCGCCCTTGCGGAGTTTTTCCAGCTCCTTAGTCAGCCGCGCGATTTCTTTTTCCACGTCGATTAATCCTTCGAGCGGCAGATAAATTTCCAATCCGTCGACCACGCCGCTCATTGCGTGCGCGGGCTTTTCGTCGGCAAAAGTTATCGGCTCCGCGAACGCCAAATCGGTCACGTAGCTCACGTTCTCCGCCAAAAATTTTTTGTAATTCGCGTTGGTGACTTTCAGCACGACCGCTGATTTTTTGCGCGAATCAATGCCCAGCTCCGATTTTAAGTTGCGGATTGTCCTAACTGTGTTCAAAATCACGTTCGCGAATTCATCTATGTTGTCTGCGTCCGAAAGCAAATCCTTGAGCTCGTCGCGTGTCGGGTAGGGCGCAAGCATGATTGAGCCTTGTGCGTTCGGGAGTTTTTGGCGAATAATTTCCGTCAAGAACGGCATAAACGGATGCAACAATCGCAACGTGCACTCCAAAACTTTTTCCAGCACGAACAGAGCCGTTGATTTTGCGCGGGCGTCGGAGCCGTAGAGCCGCGTCTTTGTCAGTTCGATGTAATAATCGCAGAACTCCAACCAGATAAATTCGTAAATCAGCCGTGCCGCCTCGCCCAGCTCAAAACGTTCAAGATTTTTCGTGACGGCGTCAATCGTCTTAGCCAGCTCGTGAAGAATCCATTCGTCCGCGAACTCCAAATCCTCGCGCGTCGGCTTGAAATTTTTGTCGAAGCCTTCCAAGTTCATCAGCAAAAATCTTGACGCATTCCAAATTTTGTTCGCGAAGTTCCGCGCAGATTCGACGCGCTCATCAAAAAATCGCAAATCGTTGCCGGGAGTGTTGCCCGTCACCAGCATGAAGCGCAGACTGTCCGCGCCGTATTTGTTGATAATTTCCACGGGGTCGACGCCGTTGCCCAGCGATTTACTCATCTTGCGCCCGAATTTGTCGCGAACCAAGCCGTGAATGAAGACGTACTTAAACGGAACTTCGCCGCGGAATTTCAAGCCCATCATCACCATGCGTACGACCCAGAAAAAAATTATATCGTAGCCCGTGACAAGGACGCTCGTCGGGTAAAATTTTTTAAGTTCGGGCGTATCGTTAGGCCAGCCCATGGTCGAGAAAGGCCACAGCGCGGAGCTAAACCACGTATCCAAAACATCTTCCTCGCGGTGCAGATTTTTTCCGTGACAATGCGGGCACTCGTCAATATCCGTCTCCGAAACTGTCATCTCGCCGCAGTCGTCGCAATACCACGCCGGAATTTGATGACCCCACCAAAGCTGCCGGCTTATGCACCAGTCGCGGATATTTTCCAGCCAATTAATATAAGTTTTCGTGAAGCGTTCGGGGACGAATTGCAACTCGCCGGACTTGACAGCCTCAATCGCGGGCTCGGCAAGCGTCTCCATTTTAACGAACCACTGCTTGCTGATAAGCGGCTCAATCGTCGTGTGGCAGCGGTGACAATGTCCGACGGCGTGCTCGTGATTTTCAATCTTGACAAGGAAGCCGCCCTCCTCCAAGTCTTTAACGATTTGTTCGCGGCAAGCGTAGCGGTCTAAGCCAGTGTATTTGCCCGCGTCAATCATCGTGCCGTCGTTGTTGATAACTTTAACCTGCTCCAGATTGTGACGCAGTCCCATTTCAAAATCGTTCGGGTCGTGGGCGGGCGTGACTTTAACTGCGCCCGTGCCGAAATTTTTATCGACGTAGGAGTCGGCGAACAACGGGATTTCGCGATTGACGAGTGGCAGAATTAAAGTTTTGCCAACGAGATTTTTATAGCGTTCGTCGTCAGGGTGAACGGCAACGCCAGTATCGCCCAGCATAGTTTCGGGGCGCGTTGTCGCCACTTCCACGTAGCCCGAACCGTCAGCGAACGGGTAGCGCAAATGCCAGAGGTGTCCTTGCTCGGTTTCGTGCTCAACTTCAATGTCGCTGAGCGCGGTGTTGCAACTTGGGCACCAATTTGTAATTCTCCGCCCGCGATAAATCAGCCCCTCGTTGTAAAGCTGAACGAAAACTTTTCTGACAGCCGCCGAGCAACCTTTATCCATCGTGAAGCGTTCGCGCTCCCAATCGCAGCTGGAGCCGAGCGTGCGGAGCTGATAGCTGATTCGGTTGCCAAATTTTTCTTTCCACTGCCAGACGCGCTCCAAAAATTTTTCGCGCCCCAGTTCGTAGCGATTGGTACCCTCGCCGCGCAGTTGCTCCTCGACCCGTGCTTGAGTGGCAATGCCCGCGTGGTCGGTGCCCGGCATCCAAAGGGTGTTGTCACCCTTCATGCGGTGATAGCGGATTAAAATGTCTTGGAGCGTTTCGTCGAGGGCATGCCCCATGTTCAGTTGCCCCGTCACGTTCGGCGGCGGAATAACTATGCAATACGGCTCGCCCGACGCCTCCGCTGTCGTGTGGAAATTTTTATCTCGTTCCCAAGCCGCGTAAATTTCTTTTTCAAACTGCTGCGGCTCGTAAGTTTTGGCTATGTTGCTCAAAGTTTGCTCCTCCCAAATGTGAAATTAATTGCAATAATAAACTGCCGCCGCCCTGCTGTCAAATTTATTTCAACGTTTGCAGGGGAATTCGACAAGGCGGCGAATAATTCAGCAAAAGTGGCGTTTGTCACAGAGAATTTAAGGAGGTTTCCATAATGGCGGAAGAAAAAGATTTGGTAAAAAGCGACGCAGGACTTGGCGCGATAAAAATTGCGGACGAGGTCGTAAGCATTATTGCGGGGCTGGCGGCTACGGAGATTGACGGTATCGCGGGCATGAGCGGCGGCGTTGTCGGCGGCATTGCCGAAATGCTCGGTCGCAAAAATTTCTCCAAAGGCGTCAAAGTTGAAGTCGGCGAACGCGAAGCGGCAGTTGACCTGTTCATCATCGTCAAGTACGGCGCAAGAATCCCCGACGTTGCCTTGGCGGCGCAGGAAAACATCAAGAAGGCAATCGAGACCATGACGGGGCTTTCTGTCGTCGAAGTCAACGTTCATGTTCAAGGCGTCGCTTTCCCCGAAGACGAAAACAAAGAGGAAGACATTCGCGTCCATTGAAACACGCGGATTTAAAACTGTCAGGAGGTGAGGAGGTTTTATGGGGATAATTCGACGCCTTATATTACTTTTTTACGTCCTGATAGTGCTGGCGGCGTTGGTTATCTGCGCGGGCGTGTGCTTGCAATTAATTCCCGTGAACGTCTGGCAAAAGGAACTGGATTACATACTCGGCAGGCACGAAACTTTAGCAGCACTGGCGGGCATGGCTGTGGCAAGTTTGATTCTCTTGGGCGCGGTCTTTTCTAGGAGCGGCGGCAAAGGATTATCGGCGGCGTCGGGCGATGTTCATCTGGAGATAGGCAAACCGGGCGAAGTCAAAGTTACGGTTCCCGCGATTGTTAGCGTCGTCGAAAGGGCGGCGATTACGGTCGAGGGCGTGCGCGAAGTTCAAGCCTCCGTTTATCGACAAGATGGCGCGGTGCCAATTAAAGTTCGGCTGACAATAACGCTCGGTCAAGGATTCTCCGCGCCGCGTGTCAGCGAAGCCACGTCTGCCGCGATTAACGACGCCTTGAGGACGGCTCTTGAGATTGAAAACGTGCCCGTTGAAATCAGAGTGGACGAAGTTACCCATGCAATTACCGAACGCGATAAGCGTGTCGTTTGAGGTGCCGACATGTTAAAAGATTTGATAGGAAAAATTTTAAAGAAGACCAAAAGAGTCGTGACACTTTCGGCGGCGCGGACGAGTGGCGGAGAATTTTTGCTGAGGAAAACGGACTTCGGACTCGTTCACGTGGAATTTGCGACGGTCGAAAAACTTGCCAAGCGAGCGGTGTCGACGGTCAAAGAAATTCACGAATCGGAGCTTGCCGTCGAAAAAACTTCAAGCAAAGTGACGCCAATGAAAATCAGCTTGACGGCGGTTTTGGCGGAGGGAGCCTCCGCGCCGAGAGCAAGTCAGCTGGCGGACAAAGTTATTAACGAAGCGTTGAAAGAATCGTTGGGCGCGGGTTTTTATGTGCCCGTCGACGTCAAAGTCAAGCAAATAGTGCAAGTCGTCCCGCAAAAGCGGCGCGTGAGGTGATTTAAATGTTCGAGGCGGCAAAAAATTTTGTTATCGATCTGTTTGAATCTCATCGCACGCGCAAAATCGGTTTCATCACGGGATTAATCACGGGCGCGGCGATTTTGATTATCGGCTTTTTCAACACGCTTTTTATCCTTTTGTGCGGAACAATCGGGCTGTTCGTAGGTTCGCGTTTCGACAGCAAGGATGATTTGGTAGAAAAAATTCTCAGGAAACTCGACGAGCTTTTGCCTGAGAAAATTCAGCGTTGGTAAAAAATTTTTAGAAGGAAGAATATATGAGCCGCAAATTTGCACGAGAAGCCACATTCAAGGCGTTGTTTCAGCTGGATTTTAATTTTGAGGAAGACAGGCGCGAATACAGCGAGAACTTGGCGATAGAGACAATGTTTGACGACAATCCGCGATTGACGAAAAAAGATTTGGCTTACATTGAAAGTTCGGTCAAGGGCACGCGGGCGCGTCTGGAAGAAATTGACGAGATAATATCGGCGAACTTGAAGGAAGGCTGGCAGTTGCCGCGGATTATGGCGGCGGACAGAAATATTTTGCGGCTCGCCGTCTACGAAATGAAATTTGTTGAGCCTCTGCTCCCGAAAAATGTCGTAATCAACGAAGCAGTGGAGCTGGCTAAAAAATACGGCACCGATGATTCGGGGCGGTTCGTAAACGGCATTCTCGAATCCATTTCAAAATAAAATTATCCCCGTCACGGCGGCGGGAATTTTTTTTTTCGCGGCAGGAAATTTTTGGCGGGGCGGCGAAGTTTTGCGCAAATGTTTTATCAGTTTGAAAGGAGCATATTAAATGATTGGTGTAAGAAATGTTGTAGCGATAGTTTGCGGCGGCGGTCCCGCGCCCGGTATTAATGCTGTCATCAACGCGGTAACAAACACGGCGAATCGTCACGGCTGGGACGTTCTTGGCATGTACGACGGCTTTTCGCATCTCGGTCGCGGCGAGAAAAGTTATATCCGTCTTGACGCGGCGACAGTCAATCGCATTCACTTGACGGGCGGCTGTATCCTCCGCATGTCGCGCTTTAATCCGACCAAAAAAGAATCCGACCTGCGCACTGTCGTCGACACGTTGACGGAGCTGGGCGTTGGCTACCTCGTGACAATCGGCGGCGACGATACCGCGTTCAGCTCGTCGGCCGTCAGCGAATACGCCCGCAAACTCGGCAGGACGATTAACATTGTGCACGTGCCCAAAACGATTGACAATGACTTGCCGCTTCCCGAAGGCATTCCGACTTTCGGCTT
>JAFPVP010000137.1 GCA_017412925.1 Selenomonadaceae bacterium | reverse complement strand
CAACTTGAGGACGAAAAATTTTCCGCCGACCGCGCAGAAGTTTTAAGCCGCGCAAAAATCGCGGGCGTCGATCGGATTATAAATTTCGGGAGCACGTTTCAAAGTTCAATCGCCGTCGCCGCGCTTGCAAAAAATTTTCCGGAGCTTTATGCGGGCGTCGGCATTCACCCCGAAGAAATCGACGACTTCGACGAAAAAACTTGCGCACTTCTTGCCGAACTCGCCACCGATAAAAAAGTTGTCGCTATCGGGGAAATCGGCTTGGATTATCATTGGGAAAAAGATTCGGAGCGGCGACTGATTCAGCAAAAAATTTTTATTGAGCAGCTTGACCTTGCCCGCCAGTTGAATTTGCCTGTTTGCGTTCACGACCGCGACGCGCACGGCGACACGCTGAAAATTTTGCAGACGGAAGGAAAAAATCTGCGCGGCGTTTTGCATTGCTATTCGGGCAGTTTGGAGACGGCGCGCGAAGTTTTCAAGCTCGGCTGGTTAATCGGCGTCGACGGTCCGCTGACGTTCAAAAATTCCGCTAAGTTGCCCGAAATCGTCAAAGCCGCTCCGCGTGACATGATTTTAATCGAGACCGACGCGCCCTATCTTGCACCGACGCCCTATCGCGGCAAACGCAACGAGCCAGCGTTTGTCGTCGAAGTCGCAAAAAAATTTTCGGCTCTTCGTGGCGAAACCTTGGAAGAAGTCGCCGCTTACACCACCGCCAACTCAAAAAATCTTTATGGGATTTCTTGACGAGCAACACTAACTGGATGCAACGTCACGTTGCCAAAAAAATTGGCGGAGATTCGCGGCGAGACTTTAGAAGAGGTCACCGCTTACACCACCGCCAACGCTAGACGGCTTTACGAAATTTAATTGCGGGAGGTGAGACGCATGGCTATCGCAGGGGCGATAATGAAGACGGAATCTGCGCGGCGCGAGGAAGTGAAGCGCGAGCTAGAAAATTTTTCGGGAGTGAGTTGGCAACAGGACACGCCAGAAGGCGATATGATTCTGCTGATTGAGACGGACAATTTACAAGCGTTACATAAAATTTGCCAGAAGCTGGAGAAATTGGACGGCGCGTTGGGAGTTTATCCGAGCTACGTGACGACGGCTGACGAGCAATAAAAAAGGACTGCAGGTCAACGCGGCTTGCAGTCCTAAATTTTTTTAAGCTTTGGCGATTTTCACGGCACAAACTTTGTACTCCGGTTGCTTGGAGCCAGGGTCGAAGGCGTCAAGCAAAACGAAATTAATCATGCGCTCCATAACTTGACGACGGCTGACGAGCAATAAAAAAGGACTGCAGGTCAACGCGGCTTGCAGTCCTAAATTTTTTTAAGCTTTAGAAATTTTCACGGCGCAAACTTTGTACTCCGGTTGCTTGGAGCCAGGGTCGAAGGCGTCAAGCAAGACGAAATTAATCATGCGCTCCATAACTTGGTCGTGGAAGGGAACGTAGAGCAGTCCGGGGCGAGGTTGCCCGCGCCCATTGATTTTAGCTTTAAGTTTGCAGGTGGCACGGCGTGAAGTCACGTCAACTAAATCGCCGTCAGCAATTCCAAACTTGGCGGCGTCGTCGGGGTGAATCTCAACGTACATTTCGGGAACGGCGGTTCTAAGTTCCTTAACATTGAAAGTCATCGTGCCCGTGTGCCAATGCTCCAAAATTCTGCCCGTCGTGAGGAAGAACGGGTAATCGGCGTCGGGCATTTCTTGCGCGTCCTGTTGCGGGCGGGCGAAGATAATTGCGCGTCCGGAAGGCTTGCCGTAAAATTTAATGCCCTCACCCGCCTTAACGTAGGGGTCATAGCCTTCGGCGTAGCGAATATAAGTTTCGGGGGAATTGTCATCGGGGACAGGCCACGTGAAGCCGTGACCTTCGCGCAATCTTTTATAAGACGCCAACATCATCGCGGTACCTTTTTGGCATTCTTGATACTCCGCCCAAACTTCTTCCGGCGTGTTGAAGGGAACGAGTTTTTCGTAGCCCATGCGCTTAGCGAATTCGATAATCGCCCAAAGGTCGGGCTTAGCCTCGCCAGGCGGATTGATAGCTTGAGCGATATGTTGAGTGCGCCGCTCGCCGTTGCCGTAGACGCCTTCCTTTTCCATCCACAGCGCGGCAGGTAAAACCACGTCGGCAAGTTCTGAAGTGCGCGTCGGGTGATAAGCTTCGGAGACAACCAAAAAAGTTTTCTCCATGCCTGGGCGATAATAATTCAAATTCGGCAGCGATTGACCAGGGTTAGTCGTCATGACCCACAAACATTTTAAATCGCCTGTGACTGCCGCCTTGAACATTTCTAGCGTATGATAGCCTGGCTTGCCGGGTAAACTTTCGACGCCCCAAAGTTTTGCAAGTTCTTGACGGTGCTTTTCATTGGCAACCATGCGGTGCGCGGGTAGTAAGTGCGATAAGCCGCCCGTCTCGCGAACGGAGCCGCAAGCAGAAGGTTGCCCCGTCAAAGAGAACGGCGTATTGCCTGGACGACAAATTTTGCCCGTGAGCAAGTGCAGATTGTGAACGAGATTATTAACCCAAACGCCGCGCGTGCGCTGATTCAAGCCCATGCACCACATCGACATTGTATTTCTATCCGGCGCGGAGAAAAGTCTAGCCACTTCGCGAATCGTTGCCGCCGGTATACCGCAGGAATCAGCGACTTTTTCCGGCGCGTAATCCTGCAGGAAAGTTTTAAATTGGTCGTAAGTTAATTTCTCGTCCGCGCCTTTGACAAATTCGGTGTGCTCGGCGATAAATTTTTCGTCGGTACGTTTCTCCTCAATAATCGTGTAAGCCATTGCGTTCATCAATGCAAGGTCGCGGCTCGGAATGAACGGTAAATGATAATCGGCAATGTCGCAGGTGCGAGTTTTGCGCGGGTCAGCGACGATAATTTTCACGTTGGGATTTGAATTTTTCCTGTCAATCAGCCGCGAAAATAAAACGGGGTGAGCCTCCGCCATGTTGGAGCCGATAAGGAAGAAAGTATCAGCGGCTTCAATGTCGGCGTAAGTGCCCATAGGTTCATCTTCGCCAAAAGTTGTGATGTAGCCGGCGACCGCGCTAGCCATGCACGTTCGCGGATTGCCGTCGATATTGTTCGTGCCGATACCCGCCCGCATAATTTTTTGCATGACGTAAGTTTCTTCGGCGAGCGTTTGACCAGAACCGTAAAAGCCCACGGAGTCGGGGCCGTATTGAGCGATTGCCTCTTTGTATTTGCTGACGATTAAATCCAACGCCTCGTCCCACGTCGCCTCGACAAATTGCCCGTCCTTTTTAATCAGCGGCTTTTTAACTCTGTCGGGCGTGTCGATAATTTTTGCAAGGAGAATACCCTTGACGCAAAGCCGTCCGCGATTAACGGGACAATCGGGGTCGCCTTTGACCGTGACAATTTTGTTGCCCTTCACGCCCGCCAAAACGCCGCAGCCCGTGCCGCAATATCGGCAGACGCCCTTAACCCATTTGTCCGCCTCGACAGCATTAACGGGACCTTGCTGAGTGTCGCGTTTCGGCGAACAGCCCGCAGTAAGCATAGCCGCCGCCACCGCGATTGATTTCAAAAAGTCGCGCCTCGAAAATTTCAAACTCATCTCAATCCCTCCTTACCAGCGAACTCATTGCATCAAGGTGACACGTATAACAGCGGTCACGGCTCGGCAAAACTTTATTCTTCATCTCGTCATGCACCAAGCCCGTATGACAGCTAACACAGTTCATGCCCTCTTGGAAGTGCCGCTCCGTGTGCGGGTCTTTCCTCGACAACGCCAAATCCCGCTCCTTAATTTTATCTTGGTGGCAGACGTAGCAGTTGACGTCGTTGGTGTTCTCAATCTTAATCGGGTCGGGAACGTTGCCGCTGATGTGTATTAAAAGTTCCTTCGTGCCCTTCCATTTGCTTTCAATCGTGCCTTGAAGTCCCGGCTTTTCGTGACAATCCGCGCACTCAACGACTTTGTGATTGGAAGTTTGCCACGTCTGATACATTGGATCCATTTCGTGGCAAGTCGTCCCGCAGAATGATGTTTGATTCGTCGCCTCAATCACGCCGTAGGAAATTGCGAATAATCCAATGCAGGCGAAACCCGCCGCCGCAATTTTTTTCAGCGTGAATTTTTTATCCAGCAAACTCATTTTTATTCACCTCTTTTAAAACTCAAAGCTTTTTTAGGACAAGAATCAATACAATCGCCGCAATTAGTACATAAAAATTTATCGGCGAAATCGTTTTTCAGCGGCGACGTACCCATCGAACAAACTTTTTCACACTTGCCGCAACGTATGCATATGCTCTTGTCAACATTCACAGCTAAAAATTTTTTAAGTCCGAGCAAGCCGTAAAGCGCGCCCAACGGACAAAGCGTCCTGCACCAAATTTTTTGCCCCCAAATAAACGCCGCGCCGATTACCAACACAACTAAAATAATTTCAAGTCCGACGCCGAAAATCATCACGCGCATGAACGCGAAGACCGGCGACGCAGTATTATTTATCGGTACGGATAAAATCAGCGACAAAACCAGCACGATTGCCAGCGAGAGTAGCGGCAGTGTCCGCGTTGTTAAAATTTTTTTGCGCTTGACGGGTAGAAGCTCCAACAAAAAATTCAGCGGGCATATATAACTGCAGAAAATTCTCCCGAAAATAATTGCGACGATCGTCAAGGGCACCGCAGAAATTATTAGCGGCGTCCAAAGTGTTTTGCTCGCCAAGGTGATTTCCAACGCCGTCAGCGGGTCAGTCAAGTCGACGCCCGCCAATTCAGCTGAAATGTATGTTCCGTACCAAATTAAATCCGTGAACCAAATCGGCAGGAGCAAAATTATCAGCGCGGTTATTTGAATCAGTCGCCGAAAAATTTTTATCTTCATTCCGCGCCCCCTCTCGGCTTGACGTGAATCGCTTTCGGGTCGGCAATGCAGACGTGTTCGCACATGCCGCAGCCCGTGCAATAGTCCGCGTTCACCGTCGGGTATTTATTTTTCTCCAGCCAAATCGCCTTGTTGTATTGCGGGCAAGAAGTGTGACAAACTCGGCAGTCGTGGTCTTGCCGCGCCAAGCAAAGATTGGTATCAATCTGCGCTAAGCCCATGCGCACTTCTGATTTTTTTATCGGCTTAAGCGCACCCGCCGCGCAGACGTGAGCGCACTTCATGCAAAGATTACAAGCCGCCTCGACTGGGACGATATACGGCGTGCCGATTGCCAAGCCGCTCTCGCCGTGGGCAATTTTTATGCAACCCGTCGGACAAATTTCTGCGCACTTGCCGCACCGAGCACACGTCGCTAAAAATTCTTCCTCGCTCAATGCGCCCGGCGGTCGCAATAAAAGTTCTGCCTCGCTTTTGCCCGCGCCGAACAGCATTCCCAATAAGCCGCCGCCGAACATCATTTTTACAAACGTCCTCCTCTCCATGTTTAGCCCTCCTAATGTGACTTTTAGCACATCTATAATCATATAGAAAATTTTTTTGTCAAGTGCCTGTGCAACATGCCACAAAAAAATTTGGACTGCCCAATCGCAAGTCCGCCTGTAAATTTTTTGTAGCTCAAGCTGTAAGTGTAAGGAACGATATAGTCGCCGGTGCTGTGAATCATCAGCGCGATTAAAAATTTCAGCATGACAAGACCCGTCATTTCAGATTGTTTTTGAAGAACAGCGCAATTTTGTCGAAGGGAATTTTATTCGAGTCGTAAAGGTCGACGTGGCTCGCGCCAGGGACAATCAGCAATTCCTTATTCGAGCCAGTCAACTTTTTAAAGGCGTCTTCAGAAAAATATCTGGAGTGAGCTTTTTCGCCGTGAATCATCAGCACGGGCGTTTCAATCTCGTTGCTGTAGCAAAGAATCGGCATGTTCATGAAGGAAAGCGCGGAGCTAAAAGTTGCGCCAGTCGTGGAGCCGAAGGAGCGTTTGTGATAGCCGCGCTTAGTTTGATAAAAATCATGATAATCTTTGACGAACTGCGGCATGTCGGCGGTAATTTCTTTGGGGACGCCGCCCGCCATCTTGTAAGTTCCGCTCCTGTAGTCGACGGTGCGTTGTTCACTTGCAGCCCTGCGCGCCTCCATGCGTTCCTTGCGCAAAGTTTCGGTGTCCTTGTCGTTGTCGAAGTAGCCGTTTGCCGTGACGCGGGTCATGTCGTACATCGTCGAAGTCACGGTTGCTTTAATGCGAGTGTCCTGCGCGGCGGCATTGAGTGCGAAACCGCCCCAGCCGCAAATGCCGATTATGCCGATGCGCTGATTGTCGACGTTGGGTTGAGTGGAAAGGAAATCGACAGCCGCGCAGAAGTCCTCGGTATTTAAATCGGGGGAGGTGACATTGCGCGGATAGCCGCTACTCTCGCCCGTGAACGACGGGTCAAAGGCTACTGCAAAAAATCCATGCTCCGCCATAGCTTGAGCGTAGCGACCGGAGACCTGCTCCTTGACTGCGCCGTAAGGTCCAGCCACTGCGATAGCCGCCAGCTTGCCGGAATAATTTCGCGGCTCGTATATATCTGCGGCGAGCGTTATGCCGAAGCGATTGACGAACGTAACTTTGCGGTGATTAACTTTTAAGTTCTTCGGAAAAACTTTGTCCCAATCCTTGACGAGGTCGAGTTTCTCCGCCTGAACTTTGAGACTTGGAGCGTTCACGTCGAGGACAGGAGTCGCCGCCTCACTCGCAATGGGCACGCCGATAATCCCAGCGCACAACGCGGCAGTTAAAAATTTTTTCAGCGAATGTTTCATAAAAAAACCTCCCCAAAATTATTTGAAGACAACATAAACATTGCCGTTGCCCAAAATTTTTTCAAGGTCGGCGGGATTGTCAAGCTTGCCGAGCCGCGTGTAACTGTAGCCCGTCGCGAAGTCCTTGTAGAAAAGTACGACGCAATTTGAGCCAAACAACATCAAATCGCCCGCGTGAATCTGCTTGACGTTCACCGAATCGCTCGGCAAATCTTTATCGAGGTAAAAATATTTCTCGTTGCCGTTTAGCTCGGTCATGTTTGCTTCAAGTGGGAACAGCTCGGCGAAGGCGCGGGCAGTCGGATTATTTTCAAGCGTCGCACTGAAAATTTTGCCGTTGACTTGAATCGTCAAAGAATTTTTCATCGGAACCGCCTCCTTTATTTCTGCTGAGGTCGCTTGAGGAGTTTCGCCGCAACCGCTGATTAAAAATCCAGCCGCGCAGATTGCCGCCAGAAATTTTTTCATGATGTCACCTCCGCCACAAATTTTTTTTATTCTAATGTTGATGTCGCGTCCGTGTCAAATAAAAAAACTCCCTGAACGGGAGGTTTGATTACTTGCGTAAAACGTTGTATCGATAAAAATATCCTTCGACGAGCAGTTTGCGCGCGGATTTATCGTCTTTAAATTTGACAATGTTTAATAAATCTTCGTGCGCCTTTTTGAGTTCATCGCTCTTGCCGATTTTTATCATGTTGCTGATGGTAGTCATGCGCATTTCGCTAGTCAAAGTCCGAACGAGTTTTGCGATTTGTCCAAGCAGAGAATTATGCGCCGCCGTCGAAATCGCCTCGTGAAAATTATCGTCCGCCACGAAAACTTTTTCCGCGTTGCCGCCGTCAAT
>JAFPVP010000136.1 GCA_017412925.1 Selenomonadaceae bacterium | reverse complement strand
TTGCTGAACGTCTTCATCGTGAACACTCCCCTGCACGACGGCGCGGCAATCATTCGCGGCAACAGATTAATTTCGGCGGCGTGTGTCCTGCCGCTTACCGAAAATCACGAACTTTCGACGGAGCTGGGCACGCGGCACAGGGCGGCAATCGGGCTGTCTGAACAATGCGACGCGCTGGTTGTCGTGGTAAGCGAGGAGACGGGAACAATCTCCGTTGCTGAAGGCGGGCGATTAATGCGGCGTTTCGACGAGAAAACTTTGGCGGCTAAGATTCGCCCTGCTTTTGAGCAAAAGGAAAATAAAATCTTCGGCAAATTTTTTTCAAGGTGGAGGGACGAAAAATGACGCGATTAAAATTTATCCTTCCACTAGCCGAGAATCACGAACTTTCTACGGAGCAGGCACTGTCGATAAGCGAGGAGACGGGAACAATTTCCGTTGCCGAAGGCGGGCGATTAATGCGGCGTTTCGACGAGAAAACTTTGGCGGCTAAGATTCGCCCTGCTTTTGAGCAAAAGGAAAATAAAATCTTTGGCAAATTTTTTTCAAGGTGGAGGGCGGAGCAATGATGAAAATAATCAACATTTTCTGCCACAACTTCTTGAAAAAAGTAATCGCACTCATCGCGGCGTTTTTTATGTGGGTTTTCGTCATGACGGAGCAGGATCCTGAAATCGAAGACGCCTACACCGTGCCGCTGACAATGTCGAACGTGCCCTACGAATTCATTGCCATCTGCGAGACAAAAAACGTGGTCGTTGACACGCGCGCGCCGCGCTCAAATTTTGTCAAATACGACGCCAACGCCTTCCGCGTCTACGCCAATCTTGAAGGACTCGGCGAGGGCGAACATCAAATTCTTCCGCAAGTCATCATGCCGCAAGGTTTCGAGCTGTTGGAGACGGAGCCTTTGGTCGTCAACGTCAAGCTTGACCCTTTGATTGAAAGGCAAATGCCGATTGAACTGATAACGGCGGGCGAAGTTTCTCCGGACGTGGCTATCAAAGAGATAACAAAATCGATGGACACGGTGACTGTTGTCGGTCCGAAAAGTTTTGTCGAGAAGGCGGTTAAAGTTTATGGCAATGTAAATTTGTCGAACAACACCGCAAGCTTTGAACAGCAAATTCAAATGAACGCCGTCGACGAAAAAAATAACATTGTCCCGCGAGTGCGCGTGGTGCCGAGCGTCATAACCGTTTCCGTTGACATTGAGAGCGGTCTCAAGAAGCGAATCGTCCCCATTATCCCTGAACTTTCCGTGGCGGAAGGTTGGGAGCTTACTAAAGTTTCCGTCGAACCCGCGCAGATGGAAGTTGTCGGCGCGGAGTCAGTGGTAAATTCAATCGTGACTTTGAAGACAGTACCGTTCACAGTGCAGACGGGACAAAGATATTTTAAAAGTGTCTTGCGGCTACTTGTACCCGATGGCGTGACGGTAAAGAGCGAGGAAGTTACAGTTTCCGCCGAAGTCGTCCGCAAAGCTGTCATGCGCGACTAATTATTTTCAGAATTTTTAATGCGTTGCGCCTTGACGTAATGCGCCAAAAGTTGTAAACTTTTTTTAAACAGAGCTTAAGGCTCCGCGAACGTTTTTTTCTATCAAAGGGAGGAATGCCAAATGGGTAACCGCAGGAAAATTGTTGTCGTCGGAACTTCTAACGTCGGCTCGGCAGTCGTCAACAAACTCGCCGATTTCCAACTCGCATCTGAAATCGTTTTAATCGACCTTAATCAAGATAAGGCATGGGGCGAGGCAACCGACTCCAGCCACGCGACCGCTTGCGTTTACAGCACGAATATCAAATTCCGCTCCACCAGCGATTACAGTGCTTGTGCGGGTGCCAACATCGTCATCATCTGCGCGGGTCCGTCGATTCGCCCCGGCGAAACTCCTGACCGTCTTAAACTCGCCGGCACCAACGCAAAAATCATGAACTCCGTCTTCCGCGCTATCGCCGAACACACCAAAGAGGCTGTCATCATTCTAATCACCAACCCGCTCGACGTTGCCACTTACGTTGTCAGCAAAATCGCTGACGAAATCGGCTATCCGCGCAACCTTATCATGGGCACCGGCACCATGCTTGAAACTTATCGCTTCCGCCGCATTCTCGCCAACAAGTACGAAGTCGACCCGAAGAACATTAACGGCTATGTGCTCGGCGAACACGGCAACGCGGCTTTTGTCGCTTGGTCAACCACCGGCTGCGCAGGCTTCCCGCTTGAAAAACTCGACACCTATTTCCACCACGCTGAAAAACTCGACAAGAAAGCTGTTGAGCAAGAACTCATTCAAGTTGCTTACGACGTTATCAATCGCAAAGGCTTCACCAACACGGGCGTTGCTATGGCGGCGGTTCGTTTCGTTAAGTCTGTCCTCTACGACGAACACACCATTCTGCCCTGCTCGGCTATCATGAACGGCGAATACGGAATCACCGACGTTGCGCTCTCTATGCCCCGCATGGTTTGCGCCGATGGTCTTATGCGCGTCTTTGAAATCGACCTCACCGACGAAGAACTCGAAAAGATGCACGCGGCTGCTAAATCCGTTCGTTCCGCTCTCGACGGCGCAGGCATCAAATAATTTCGACGACAATTTTCTTGCATAAAAAAAAGCCCTTCCAATTTCGGAGGGGCTTTTTCTTTCATTTAGTAGCCGCCAGTTTCTTGCCGCTGATTTTATAAGTGTCGTTGTTAATGTGGAAAGTAGTCGCCGTAAAATCTTTCAGCGCGATTGAGCCGTCATCAAATTTGAGCGTGACGACTCCATTTTTATATGAACTCTTGAAATCCAAGGCGTCAAGGGTCAACGTGTCTTTATCGTCGAAGCCGAAAATAACGTCCTCGCCGTCCGCGTAGATAAATTTGTCCGCGTATTTACTGCCCCAAAGCGAATCATTGCCCGCGCCGCCCGTGAGTGTTGTTGCCGAGCCGAAAATTTTAATAGAATCGTTGCCCGCGCCGCCGTCCACAGAAATTTTTTTGCCGCGCGCGGTGATTGTATCAGAATTTTTACTGCCGATTATCGTCGCGTTGGCGTAGTCCGAAGCGAAGTTGAAAGCGTAATCGCCACTGCCGACCGTGATTTTTTTCGAGAGAGACGTTGCCGCCGGAGTAATCGTCTTGCCGCTAACTTTAATTCCGTCCGTCGAAGTCACGCCTTTAATTGTCGCTAAAGTTTCCGTTGACTTCGCGGAGTAAGTTATGGCGTTGTCGGCAAGTTTATAGCCCGCGCTTGTCGTCTGCTTATAAGTCGCCGTCGTCTTGCTAAGACTCCAAGCTTTAGTTGTGGAAGGTTTGGTAACGTCTTTAGCAAGCTTGAGAGTGTAGCCGTCGCTGACTGTGACTTTTTTCTTGTTAAGAGAAACCGCGCCGACTGTCACGACTTTATTTTTCAGCGAAAGTCCCTCCAAACTTTTCACGCCCGTAACCTTCGCTAAAGTTTCCGTTGACT
>JAFPVP010000135.1 GCA_017412925.1 Selenomonadaceae bacterium | reverse complement strand
TGGATAGTGCCGACAATTTTAATCAAGGCGGCGGAGGCAGAAATTTTTTGGCGACTGCGCGAGAAAAATTTTTTACTCGGACTGATTTTGGCAAGTTTGGCGATGACGGCGGGTTATACGCTGGTCGGAGCATTTTTATATGACAGTTTGAGCGCGGGGATTGCGTCGACGCCGGGATTGTTGCTTAAATCGGCGGTAAATATCTTCGTCGTAATAATTTTAGGCGCGGCGATAAAAAATCGAGGTGGTGGCAATGAGAAAAATTAAACAGGGAGCGATTCCCGATGAAGTTATGGAGTTCGCGCTTGCCGAAATGCAAAAAATCTTGAGCGGCGAAATAATATTCGTGGCGCAAGACGGACGGCTTATGCAAGTAGAAGTTACGCAACGTCGGCGACTTGCCGATTGGTCAGAAAAAATTTCGACATGGAGCGACGAACTTCAACAGACTTTGAGAAAACAAATCACACAAGAATTTTCAACGCTTGCATATGGGCGACTGGTTATCAAGATTCAAAAAGGGCACGTGACGCAAATGGAACGCACAGTTCAAAGCAGATTCACGGGCTTGGACGGCGAAGGAATTTAAAGGCAATTAGGAATTAGAAATGAGGAATTAGGAATGAAAAAAATCTACACGCAGTTTCAAGAGCTTATCGGCAACACGCCGCTTTTCCGAATGCATAACTTTGAGCGCAAGAATAATTTGTCCGCGCAGATTCTCGCAAAGCTGGAATATTTCAATCCTGCGGGCAGTGTCAAGGACAGAATTGCTTGGGCGATGATTGACGACGCCGAACGCTCCGGCAAGCTCAAACACGACTCGGTAATTATCGAACCAACTTCGGGTAATACCGGCGTAGGACTTGCGGCAGTCGCGGCGGCTCGCGGCTACAGAATCATAATCGCCATGCCCGAAACCATGAGCATTGAGCGCAGGAAAATTCTTCAAGCCTACGGCGCGGAATTGGTTTTGACGGCGGGAAATCTCGGCATGAAAGGCGCGATTGCCAAAGCCAACGAACTCGCTACGCAAATTCCCAACGCTTTCATTCCATCGCAGTTCACCAATCCTGCCAATCCCGAATGCCATAAGAAAACGACTGCCCGCGAAATTTGGGAGGCGACTGGCGGCAAGCTTGATATTTTCGTAGCGGGCGTGGGCACTGGCGGAACTTTAAGCGGCGTCGGTGAATTTCTTAAGGAAAAAAATCCCGCGATAAAAGTTGTCGCCGTCGAGCCGGATTCTTCGCCGGTGCTCTCGGAGGGTGTTGCCGGTCCGCATAAAATTCAAGGTATCGGCGCGGGCTTTGTTCCCGACACGCTCAACACAAAGATTTATGATGAAGTCTTTCGCGTGACAAATGACGACGCTTACGAAACCGCAAAAGAAATTGCTCGCGCGGAAGGTTTGCTGGTCGGAATTTCTTCGGGAGCGGCGGCTTATGCGGCTAAAAAACTCGCCGAAAAAAATCCCGGCAAAATAATCGTCTTACTTTTGCCCGATACCGGCGAAAGATATTTGTCGACGTTGACTTTTGGCGAATGAACCGCCGAAAAGTAGCCGTTGGAATGAGTGGCGGCGTTGACAGTTCGCTGACTGCGGCACTTTTACTTGAACGCGGCTTTGAGGTCGTCGGCGTGACCATGCTCCTTGAAGACGGAAATTTTCACGAGCGCAGTTGTTGCAGTTCAAAAGAGGTAGAAGACGCCGCCAATGTCGCCGAAAAACTCGGCATAGAATTTCACGTCGTCGAGGAGCGCGAGGCTTTCAGAAAAAGTGTCGTGAATTATTTCGTGGCGGAGTATCTGCGCGGTCGAACGCCCAATCCTTGTGTGCGTTGTAATCGCAAAATTAAATTCGGCAAGCTCTTCGACTTCGCAACTTCAATCGGCGCAGATTATCTTGCTACGGGACATTATGCGCGGGTTATCTTCGAGGAAGGGCGATTCAAACTCAAGCAAGCTACTGACTTGCATAAGGATCAATCCTATGTGCTGTACAATTTGACGGCAAAAAAACTCGCACGAATTCTTTTACCGCTCGGAGATTTTTCAAAGGCTCAAACGCGCCGCCTTGCCGCGCAGATGAATTTGCCTGTTGCCGACAAGCCCGACAGTCAAGAAATTTGTTTCGTGCCCAATGATGACTATAAAACTTTTCTGCAAAACTTCGCGCCCGGTGCTGATGCTCTGCAAGCGGGCAATATCGTCAACACCAGCGGAAAAATTCTCGGCACTCACAGCGGCGTTGCCAATTACACAATCGGACAGCGCAAAGGCTTGGGGATTTCTACGCCGCATCCACTCTACGTCACAAAACTCGATGTTGATAACCGTCAAGTTTGCGTCGGCTCGAACGCTGAACTTTTCACGACGACTTTGATGGCTGGCGATGTTCACTGGATTTACAAACCGCCTCTGCCCGCCACTTTGCAAGCCAAAATTCGATACGGCTCGCTTGGAGCAACTTGTGAAGTCGCCCAAGACGAAAAATTTTTGCGCGTGACGTTTAATGAGCCTCAGCGGGCAATCACTTCGGGGCAGTCGATTGTTTTCTACGACGGCGCGGAAGTTTTGGGCGGCGCGATTATCGAAAACGGAGGTTAAATCATGATTGTAAAAGTCAACGGAGAAAATTTGGAGCTTGAAAAGTCTTTGAACGTCGCCGACCTTTTAATTGCGGCTAAGGCAGAGCAACCCGAATATGTCACAGTACAACTCAACGGAGAATTCGTTACTCGCGATGACTTTGCCAAAATTTTTGTGAATGACGGCGATGAGATAGAATTTTTGTACTTCATGGGCGGTGGTCAGCTTGGCTAAACTTACAAATGAGCAACTCGAACGCTACAGCCGTCACATAATCCTTGAGCAAGTCGGCGGCATTGGGCAGAAAAAAATTCTCGACGCAAAAATTTTGATAATCGGCACGGGCGGGCTTGGTGCTCCTGCGGCAATGTACCTTGCGGCGGCGGGCGTCGGTCATATCGGGCTGGTTGATTATGACACGGTAGATTTGTCCAATCTTCAGCGGCAGATTATTCACCAAACCAACGACATTGGCAAGGAAAAAATTATTTCGGGACGCGAGACGATTAACGCCATGAATCCCGATGTTCAAGTTCACACCTACTCGGAGCAAGTCACGGCGTCGAATATCCGTGACATAATCCGCGATTTGGATTACGATTTTGTAATTGACGGCACGGATAACTTTCCTGCGAAGTTTTTGATAAACGATGCTTGCGTCCTGCTGAAGAAAGCGTATTCGCACGCAGGGATTATTCGCTTTCAAGGGCAGACTATGACTTACGTCCCCGAAAAAAGTCCGTGTTATCGTTGTGTCTTCCCGACCATGCCGCCGAAAGATGCCGTTCCGACTTGCCGGCAAGCAGGAGTTTTGGGCGTAATGGGCGGCGTTATCGGCACAATTCAAGCTACTGAAGCTTTGAAATATATTTTGGGTATCGGCGAACTGCTTACGGGCTATTTGCTGACTTACGACGCTTTGACGATGACTTTCCGCAAGATTAAGATTCCGCGTAACAAAAAATGCGCCGTCTGCTCAGAAAATCCTACGATAACCGAGCTTATCGACTATGAGCAACCGACTTGCAGTTTCGGAGCGTGACATCATGATAATTTTGAGCAAAGACCAATTTGATTCGCTGGTTGAGCACGCGCAGAAAGTTTTGCCGAACGAAGACTGCGGACTTTTGGGCGGCACAATTTCGGGCGATGTTAAAACCGTTGAAAAAATTTATTTCCTCACGAACATCGACGCAAGCCCCGAACATTTTTCAATGGAACCCGCCGAACAATTCGCAGCAGTCAAAGATATGCGCTCTCACGACTTGCAACTGCTTGGAAATTTCCATTCGCACCCGAAAAGCCCTGCGCGTCCGTCAGAAGAAGATAAACGCCTCGTCTTTGATACAAAACTCAGCTATCTGATTTTGTCGCTTGAGGCGGAACCGACGCTGAAAAGTTTTCGGTTCGACCGCGATAAAAATATTTTTCCGGAAATGATATTGACGGCGGAGCTTGCCTTAAAGTTGGAGCGGTTGAAAAATTATCTGCGCGGGCTGGGAAGTGTGGCAGTCGCTTTTTCGGGCGGCGTCGATTCAACTTTCCTGCTTAAAGTCGCGCACGATACGTTAGGCGATAAAGCAATCGCGTTGACGGCGGCTAGTGTATTCGTTCCCTACCGAGAACTCGATACGTCAAATAAATTTTGCGCGGAAAATAAAATTCGGCAGATAATTTTTGATGCGGACGTTTTGA
>JAFPVP010000134.1 GCA_017412925.1 Selenomonadaceae bacterium | reverse complement strand
ACGGAGTCTTTCAAGGCTTGCTCGATGTCGAAGCATTCGGGCGCCTTGATGTCTTCCAAGTTAATGCCGCCGAAGCTCGGAGCCATGAGCTGAATTGTTTTAATAATTTCGGGGACGCTTTTTGTATCGAGGCAAATGGGTATGGCGTCGACGCCCGCGAAACCTTTAAACAGAATCGCCTTGCCCTCCATGACGGGCAGACCTGCGCCCGCGCCAATATCGCCCAAGCCGAGAACAGCCGTGCCGTTCGTGACGACCGCAACGAGATTGCCGCGATTTGTGTAGTCGTAAATTTTATCAAAGTCATCTTTTATTTCAAGGCAAGGAGCTGCGACGCCCGGCGTATAGGCAAGCGTCAAATCTTTACTCGTCTTCAGGGGCACTTTGCTCTTGACTTCCAGCTTGCCGTGGTGCGTTTCGTGCAGAGCAAGGGCTTCTTTGTCGACGTTTGTCACTTCAAATTCATCCTTTCAAGTCTCGCTTTGGTAACCGCCGCATATTATATTCGCCGCGCCGGATAAATTCAAGCCCGCGCTAGCTTGAATACAATATTTTTTGTCGTCCCTGAAAAATTTTTGACTTGTGACTTGCAAAGGGAAATGTTTTCTGCTACAGTTAGGCAACGGGAGGAACGAGAATTTTTTTCGCAGGAGAATTAATCTTGTTCTAATAATCCTCTAATCATCTTAAAATATAATTCCCGTTAATCCCAATTAAAAACATAACGCCACAGTGCCGAAGGGTTGTCCCCGCAACTTGGTCGGCGGCAAATTTCAGCGATGTCCACCAAACATCGTCAGGAGAAGGTGAGATATGAATAATTGACGTAGGACTCATACATAAGCCAAGACGGAGGCGCGAGCTTCCGCCTTTTTTGTTATAGAAACTTCGGAGATGATAAAAATGTTTGAGCGGAAAAAGACGCGGCAAATCAGCGTCGGGAAAATAAAAATCGGCGGCGGTGCTTCGATTAGCATTCAATCGATGACGAACACTAAAACTCACGACGCGGCGGCAACAATCGAACAAATTCAGCGGCTGGCGGCGGCGGGTTGCGATATTGTGCGCGTTGCCGTGCCCGACATGACGGCGGCAAAAACTTTGGGCAAAATAATTTCGGCGGTCGCGGTGCCGATTGTCGCGGATATTCATTTTGATTATAAACTCGCGCTAGAATCGATTGCTCAAGGCGTGGCGGCGTTGCGATTAAATCCGGGCAATATCGGCGGGGCGGCGCATGTTCGCGAAGTTGTCAAATCTGCGCGGGCGGCGAAAGTTCCAATAAGAATCGGCGTGAATGCCGGCTCGCTGAGCAGGAAACTTTTACAGAAATACGGCGGCGCGACGCCCGAAGCGTTGGTCGAATCAGCTTTGGAGCACGTGGAAATTTTGGAGGCGGAAGATTTTTTCGACATAAAAATTTCACTCAAGGCGCACGACGTTCCGCTGACTTTGGCGGCCTATCGATTGATGAGCGCGAAGAAAAATTACCCGCTCCATTTGGGCATAACGGAGGCGGGCACAGTCAACACTGGCGTGATAAAATCGGCGGTGGGAATCGGCGCACTTTTGGCGGAAGGAATCGGCGACACAATCCGCGTTTCACTGACGGGCGACCCCGTTGCCGAAGTTAAAGTTGCCAAGGAAATTTTAAAATCGCTGGGGCTTCGTGACGGCGGAGTAACTTTGATAGCCTGTCCCACTTGCGGGCGCACGAAAATTGATTTGCCCGCCATTGCCGCGCAGGTCGAGAAAAAAATTTCTTCCATAGAAAAAAATCTGACGGTCGCGGTCATGGGTTGCGTCGTCAACGGACCTGGCGAGGCGCGAACTGCTGACGTTGGCATTGCGGGCGCGGACGGCGAGGGAATTATTTTCCGCAAGGGCGTCATTGTCCGCAAGGTTCCCGAATCCGAACTTGTCGCCGAACTTTTCAAGGAGATTGATAAAATTTTGGAAGCGTAACTAATTTCATAACGCGGAATAAAATTCATGACGTGAACGGAAAAATCAACTTGCCGCCAAAATATTGCGTTCGCCAAAATTTTTGATTAAACTGCCCGTATAAATTTAATGGGAGGAAAGATTATGGCTGACAAAAAATTTTCAGTGGTTGTGGCGGGCGGCGGCAGTACGTTCACGCCGGGGATTATTCTAATGTTGCTTTCTCATCAAGAAAGATTTCCGCTCCGTAAGATTAAACTTTACGACAACGACGCCGCTCGACAGAAAATTATAGCCGACGCAATGGAAATTATTTTAAAAGAGCGTGCGCCCGAAATTGAATTCTTAGCGACGACAGACCCCTCGCAAGCTTTCAGCGACGTTGATTTTGTTATGGCGCACATTCGCGTTGGCAAGTATGCAATGCGTGAGCTTGACGAAAAAATTCCGCTCAAATACGGCGTCGTCGGTCAGGAAACGTGCGGTCCTGGCGGCATTGCCTACGGTATGCGCTCAATCGGCGGTATCGTCGAGATTGTCGGCTACATGGAAAAATATTCGCCTAACGCTTGGATGCTCAATTATTCCAATCCCGCCGCTATCGTCGCCGAAGCCACGCGCCGCCTTTGCCCGAATTCCAAAATCATAAATATCTGCGACATGCCCGTTGACATTGAAGAGAAAATGGCGCAAATTGCCGGCTTCAAGTCTCTGCACGATTTGGAGTTTAAATATTTCGGGCTGAATCATTTCGGCTGGTGGACGAGCATTAAGGATAAGCAGGGCAATGAGTTGCTCCCGAAAATCCGCGAATACGTCTACAAGCACGGCTACAATTTGAAATATCTGCACGGCGATGAAGGCGTTCAGCATATCGACCCAAGCTGGATTGTGACTTTCGAGATGGTTAAGGAGTTCGCGCCGATTGACCCTGACACTTTGCCGAATACTTATCTGAAATATTATCTGTGCCAAGACGAAATTGTTAAGCACTCCGACCCGAATCACACGCGCACAAATGAAGTCGTCGAAGGGCGCGAGAAAAAAGTTTTCGCCGAATGCCGCAGGATTAAATCCGTCGGCACCGCCAAAGATACGACTATCGAAGTTGACGCGCACGCCTCGTTTATCGTCGACCTTGCAACGGCGATTGCATTTAACACAAAGGCGAATATGCTTTTGATTGTCGAGAACAAAGGCGCGATCAGCAACTTTGACCCAACTGCTATGGTTGAAATTCCGTGTATTGTCGGCAACAACGGACCGGAGCCTTTGGTCGTCGGAGAAATTCCGCGCTTCCAAAAAGGTTTAATGGAGCAGCAAGTCGCCGTTGAAAAATTGACTGTCGACGCCTGGATAAATCATTCCTATCAAAGTTTGTGGCAAGCCTTAACGATGTCAAAGACCGTTCCGAGCGCACGAGTTGCCAAATTGATTCTGGACGATTTAATTGCCGCCAACAAAGATTTTTGGCCTGAACTCAAATAATTTTACGCAAGCAAATTTAAAACCCCGCTGACTGCAAATCGGCGGGGATTTTTTGCGTTCATGAAAATTCTTTTTCCTGTTGCTCAATGTAAATGCGGCAGTTCAAATATAAAAATTCAACGAGCAAGAAAAATGGCATGAGATTTAAAAATTGCGTATTGCCGGCGTCGTTAATAGTTGCGAAACTTGCGGGCAAAATGTAGAGATTGACGGTCGAGAGGGAGGCAAGCGTATTGGCACTGAGGCGCGTTATTGAAATTGTCTGGACGCCTTTAACTTTCAGCCGCCGCGCAAATTCCACGACAACGGGCGATTCGCCGCTAAGCGACACGAGAATAAATATATCGTCTTCTGTCAAGGACTCAAGGATCGATTCCAATTCGCCGATGTTAAAAATTTCGATGATGAAAATTTTATTGACCAAGAAAAGCCGCTTCATTTCGTTTGCAACATTGCTTTGAACGTAGCCCGACGAAAAAATAAAAACATTCCGCGCATTGCAAATCAAACGGACGGCGTTGCCGTAATCAAGATTCGCCAGATAGTCGAGGGTTTTGTTGTGAAATTCTTTGATGTCTTTGATGACGTTGCCTTTGTAATCGGCGGGCAAGGGCTTTTCAAAATTAATCGCCGCTTTAAGTTCGCCAAAACCGCGAAAGCCTAATTTCTTCGCAAAACGCACAACTGTAGCTCCCGACACCGCGCAACACTTCGCCAACTCATGAACGGACATTTGCGCAACGTTTTTTCTGTGATTCGAGATGTATTTCCAAATCAACATATCGGTCGGATTGAGCAATTCTTTGTTGGCATTGACGAGTTTCTCAAGTTGCATTTCAAGCCCCTCCCAAAAATAAAAGCCACGAAAATTTCTCGTGACTTTTTCGATTTTAATTTTAAGTTTCCTTTTCAAAGACGCGCTTATTTTTTCGGGTCAGATTCTTCGTCGGGGGCATTGAGCAGAGCCTCGAAACGTTCGCGGACTTGTGGAACCGATAAGCCTACGATAACTTGAATTGCTTTGCCGTTGTGAACGAGACCGTGAGCACCGTGCGCAGTAAAAGTTCCGACATCGGCAATTTTGCTGTCGTCTTTAACGGTTACTCGCAATCGCGTCGCGCAGTTTGTAACGTCAACAATATTATCTTTGCCGCCCAAATCAGCCAAGAACGCCGCCGCTTTTAAGTCGCGCTCGTCGAGTTCTTTGCCGCCGCCCGTTTTACCATCACCTTGAGCTTTGCTGGCTTTATAATCGGCTTTCGTGAAGAGTTTATCGCCACCGGCCTCTTCGCCGCGTCCGGGCGTCTTGAAATCAAAGTGGAGTATTAAAAATCTAAACAGGAAGAAATAAATTGCCGTGAAACAGAAGCCGATTATAATTTGCGTTAAGTAAGTTCCCCAATGATTTGACCAGAGCGGAATCCAGTTTTGAAAAAGAGCAGTGTCTAAAATGCCACCGCCGAAATTGCCCGTGACGCCAAAGAAGTACATTACGGAAGACATCGTTGCCGCCAAAACCGCGTGAACGAAAAATAATACTGGTGCGACAAACAGGAAAGTAAATTCAAGCGGCTCTGTGATACCGCAGAAAACTGCAACTGCCGCCGCAGGAACGACCAATGACGCAATTCTTTTACGCCGCTCCGGTTTTGCCGTAAAGTACATTGCAAGAGCTATGCCGGGACAGCCGAAAAGTTTGCTCATGCCGTGCAGTGAAAAGCCGCCTTGAGGATATAATTCAATCAGCGGTTTTGTCGACTCGGCAAATTCGCGTATATGCTCCAACCAATAAGCTTGCAAGCCGTTATCGACAATCGCCGGTCCAAAAATGAATGGCAAGTATATGAAGTGATGTAGACCGGTCGGAATCAAAAATCTTTCAAGGAATGTATAAAGCCACACGCCAAAGACGCCCGAACTTGTCAAGAAAACTTGCAAGGAGGCTATGCCCAACTGCACTTTCGGCCAAAGCAGGCAGAAAAGAAACGCTGTAGGGAGCATTACAAGGAAACCTGCTGAAACGACCAGCGAAGAGCCTTTAAAAATTCCGAGATAATCCGGAACGTTTACGTCGAATAATCTGTCGTGCAACTGAACCGAAATTGTCGCGACGATAATTGCGCCGACGATACCTGTGTCAAGAGTTTTGATATTGGCAATCATTGCAAGACCAGAACCCGCGCCCGCATTTTTAGAAAAATCTACGCCGAAATCCGAACCCCAAAGTGTTAGCATCGCTTGGATAAAATAATTAAACAGCATGAAGATAACGAAACTCTCCATTGCGGCGCGGGCATTTTCTTTTTTAGCAAGACCAATCGGCAAGCCCACGCAGAATAAAATTGCCATCTGATTAAAAACTGTCCATGCGCCTTGCTCGACAATGTACCAGAATTGCCACCAGCCCGTGCCCTCTTCCGCCAGCGAGCCTAAAATCATCGGATTCTTGCACAAAATTGATATGCCGACGATAATACCGAAGACACCAAACAATATGACCGGCGTGAACATTGCGCCGCCGAAGCGTTGGACTTTCTGCATTATCAAATCTTTATTAAGCCCCATTTTTACACTCCCCCCAAAAAAAATTTTTAAAACTATTTTAATCAATAATAATGACTGAACATTTCAAAATCAACAGCACGGAATGTTTTTGAAGGTGTTTTGCATTAAGTGAATCAAGTTTCTGTTTGTGAAATTTTATTCAAGAATTTTGAACCGTTGCCAAAATAAAACTTGCCGCGAAATTTTTCGTATGATATAATGCGCCGCGTTTAACAAATTCACGCAGAATCGGAGCGTCGCCTGTTCCGAAAGGTTTATCGGCGCGGAAATGTTCTGCGGAAGAAAAACAGGAGGAAATTCAAATGGCAGTTATCTCAATGAAACAGCTTTTGGAAGCGGGCGTGCACTTCGGGCACCAGACTCGTCGCTGGAATCCGAAAATGGCGCGCTACATCTTCACCGAACGCAACGGCATTTACATT
>JAFPVP010000133.1 GCA_017412925.1 Selenomonadaceae bacterium | reverse complement strand
CTACTACGCGATTAAAACTGACCCTGGTCCGAAGTTTATGCGCGGCTTGCGTGAACAGCTGGAAAGTGACGGATTAATTTTTTATGACGAGTGAAAATCGTCAAGCGTTGATGGACGGTTTCCGCGACGGCGTGCCGATTGGTTTAGGATATTTTGTTGTAGGCTTTTCGCTGGGCATCGTCGCAAAATACGTCGGGCTTAGTCCGTTGCAAGGTTTCGTTATCAGCCTGCTCAACAATGCGTCGGCGGGCGAGTACGCGGCGTTCACGGTCATAAAATCGGACGCGCCCTATCTTGAAATCGCGCTCTTGACTTTTATCGCCAATGCCCGCTACGTTTTGATGAGCACGGTTTTAAGTCAAAAATTTTCGCCGGACACGCCGTTTTACCACAGAATTTTTGTCGGCTTCGACGTGACGGACGAAATTTTCGGAATAACTGTTGCGCGCGGCGGTCGCTGGCTGAATCCTTTTTACAACTACGGCGCGATGTTGACGGCTCTGCCTGGCTGGTCGTTGGGCACGGCTTGCGGAATCGTCGCGTGGTATTTTTTCTCCGAGGCGGCTGTCAGTGCGTTGAGCGTCGCGCTTTACGGAATGTTTCTTGCCGTGATTATTCCGCCCGCTCGCAAAGAAAAAATTATCGGTGGCGCGGTCGCGGTGAGTTTTTTATTGAGCTGGCTTGCTGAAAAATTTTTCCCTGAAATTTCCGCCGGCAATCGGACAATCGCCTTGACGATTTTAATCGCGGGCGCGGCGGCAATTCTTTTCCCCGTCAAGGAGGACGACGATGACGCATGACATTTGGATTTACATTTTGGTCGCGAGCGCGGTGACTTTGGCGATAAAAATTTTGCCGCTGACATTGATTCGCGGCGAGATAAAAAACGTGACGATTCGCTCGTTCCTGCATTACGTGCCCTATGTGACGCTGGCGGTTATGACTTTCCCCGCGATAATCGACGCCACGCAATCGCAAATTTCTGGAGCTTTGGCGTTGGTTGCGGGAATTTTAGCGGCGTGGTTCGGCGCGAGTTTATTTAAAGTTGCGCTGTTGTGTTGCTCGGTCGTCTTCGTCACGGAGTTGTTTTTATGAGCTTAGGTTATGGCGGCGGTTGCCGAAAAATTTCCGAGGACGCCGATTTTGTTCTCGATGAATATTTTTCTTATAACTTAAGCTTTGAAGACCGCAAAAAAATTTTTGACGGGCTGATTCTGATTAAGAAGAGCGCGTTGCTTGAGCCTGAACGCCGCGAAAAATTTCGACGTATGCCGAGCGGGAAGCGGCGCAAGTTTGTAAAAATTATTTTGCGCGAAGTTCCTTTGTATGAACTGATTGATTCGGGCGATGTTCAAATCGAAAATTGTAGCCACGCCTGGAGTTTTTTGCCGAACGGTATCGACCGTATGGCTTATCGTATGTGCAGAAAAATTTTTGAATACTATCAACTTGAAGGAACTTTGCCCGATAAAAGTAGCTGGTTCGTCTGAAAAACTTTTTTTATCTTGATTTTTTACGGCGCGACGATTATAATTTACATAGGCAAAAAAAAATCGTCCTGCTGTAACAGGGCGATGCTCATAAGCGGTCTGCCCCCGAATTATATTTGAGTAGTGTGGAAAAACTTTAACCGCTGTTGGCTTTGGCGAAGCTTAGGCGGCTGTTCTTGAGAGGAACAAGAGGATTATGGGGGTCAAAATTACGACCCTGACAACAATCTTTGTCATCTGCTTCACCCCCTTTCTGGGGGTTCTTTTGATTAGACCGCCTACCGTTTGCATTTGGCAATGAGCAAGTGTTTCAAAAACGCAATCATTATACCACAGCTTTTAAAAATTACAACTTGTTTTCATGTTAGGAGAGTGAACGATATGCAATACAAGTGCAAGCTGACGGTTATCGACAAAAAAGTTTTCGGCGACCTGCAGGAAAAATATCTTGCCGACCCGAAATCGGGCGCGTGTCCTTTCTATGAAGTGGGCACGGAATATTTTTTTGAACGTTACGGCGACGAAGACACTTTCTGGACGCAGGGCAAGGGCGCACACTGCTCCGAGGCGTGGGATTGTTTCAGCCGATATGTTTATACGGCTCTGCAGGGCGGCTCGATTATGCGCGGCTGGACGAACGATGAACACATGATGATTGCCTGTTGTAATGACGGAACTCGCCCTGTTATTTTCAGAATCGAACGCCTTGATTACAAAGTTGTTTACGTCGACGCGCCCGCGCAGATTCAAGAAAAAATTGCCGACGCCCTGAAAACTTTGGGCGGCGTGACGGACGCAATTTATCGCGCGGATAAAAATTTTATCGAAGTATTCATGGATAGGAACCGCGAAGTCAGCGACGAAAAAATAATTTCGGCGGCGGGCGAGTTCAAAGTCACGCGGATTGATTAGGAGGTTGAGCTTGGATAAAGTCAGATTGGCGGCGACGAAAATTTTATACGACGTGGCAACGAACGGAGCCTATTCAAACGTGGCTCTGGCGCAGACGTTGCGAGCAGAAAAATTTTCCGACTTGGACAGGAAATTTTGCACGGAGCTGGTTTACGGCACAGTCAAGGCGGGCGCGTCGCTCGATTGGAAAATTTCAAAATACCTAAGCCGCCCGCTCGCCAAAGTCGACGAAAAAATTTTAGCCGTCCTGCGCGTGGGCGCGTATCAAATTTTTTTCCTTGACCGCGTCCCGAATTCGGCGGCGGTAAATGAATCGGTGGAGCTGGCGAAAAAATTTTGCGGAATCGGTGCGGCAAAGTTCGTCAATGCGGTCTTGCGCTCGGCGGTGCGTGAGCCGCATAAATCGGACTTCCCGACGGGCGACGACTTAAAATCGCTGGCGTTGAGAAATTTTCATCCGCTGTGGCTCGTGAAACTTTTTGCAGAAGAATTCGGGCTTGACGCGGCAAAAAAAATTTTGATCTTCGACAACACGGAGCCGCCGCTGTGCTTGCGCGTGAATTTTTTAAGAACGACGCGCGAAAAAATTTTAGACGCGCTGAAAAATTCGGGAGTGCAAGCCGAGCCGTCGACGTTCGCGCCCGAAGGAATAATCTGCACGAAAAATCACGGCGCACTGGATAAATTTCAACCGCTCCGCGCGGGGCTTTGCCAGGTGCAGGACGAAAGCTCCATGACGGCGGCGCGATTTCTGAATCCGCAGGCGGGCGAATTCGTGATTGACTGTTGCGCGGCACCGGGCGGCAAGGCTACACATTTGGCGGAGCTTATGCAAAATCGCGGGCGAATCGTCGCGGCGGATATTTACGAAACCAAACTCGAACACATCACGCAGAACGCCGAACGCCTCGGAATAAAAATTATCGAACCGTTGCTGATTGACGCGCAAAATATCGGCGAAAAATTTTTCAATCAAGCCGACAAAGTTTTGGTCGACGCGCGGTGTTCGGGCTTGGGCGTGCTTAGGCGGAAGGCTGATATTCGCTGGAAAAAAATTTCTGCCGAATTGAACGACCTGCCCGCCCTACAAGAAAAAATTTTGGCGAGCGCGGCTGAAACTCTTAAGCGCGGCGGAGTTTTGGTTTACAGCACGTGCACAATCCTCAAGCGCGAGAACCAAGACGTTGTCGAAAAATTTTTAGCGGCGCACGGAGATTTTAAACTCGTGGAAACGAAAACTTTTTTGCCGCACGTCACGAATACCGACGGCTTTTTTGCCGCCAAGCTGATTAAAAATTAATTTCCTCCCGACGGAGGATTTTTTTTTTGCAATTAACGCGGGAAGTTGTTAAACTGCAGCTGAAAAAATTTTCAGAAGGTGAAGCTTTGAACGACAAAAATTTAACGCCGATGATGGAACAATACCACGCGCAGAAATCACAGCACCCGAACGAACTTTTATTTTTCCGGCTGGGCGATTTTTTCGAGATGTTTAACGAAGACGCGCTGACAGCCTCGCGGGAACTCAGTTTGACTTTGACGCACCGCCAGCAAGTGCCGATGTGCGGCGTGCCCGCCCATGCCGTGGAAGGTTATCTGCAGAAACTCGTTGCCAAAGGTTATCGCGTGGCCGTCGTCGACCAAATCGGCGACCCGAAGGCGAAGGGTTTGACTGAACGCGCCCTGACAAAAATCGTCACGCCGGGCACGATTCTGACGGAGGAGACTTTGACAAACAGCGGAAATAATTATCTCGCGCTGATTTTGGAGGGCGGCGACGAAATCGCTTTGGCGGGCGCGGATATTTCTACGGGCGAAATTTTCTACGGGCTTTATGACGGCGGCAATCGCGAACAGAATCTTTTTGACGAACTTTATCGACTAAGCCCGCACGAAATTTTAATCGCGGGCGAGCTGACTTTTTTTAAGCGGCTGAAAAATTTCGCCGACCTCAAACTTGACGGCTGCTCCTTCACGACCTTTGACGCCGAAAAAAATTCCGCCAAAAATTTTTCTACCGAGCACTTCGCAGAGGAAAATTTGCCCGCCGCTGAACTTGCCGCCGCCGCCGTGGAAAATCTCCTGCAGTACATTCACGCGACTGTTCGCACGGATTTAAATCATCTGTCGAAATTGACGCGCCTCGACATGAGCAATCATCTAATCCTGGACGCAACCGCGCTGAGAAATTTGGAAGTCGTCAAAAATCTGCGCGACGGCTCCAAGAAAGATACGCTCTTCGACGTGCTGGACTGCACAAAAACTGCGGCGGGCAATCGACTTTTGCGGCGGTGGCTGGAAAGTCCGCTCGTCGACATAACCGCGATTAATCGGCGGCTCGACGCGGTGGAGGAACTTTTTAAGGATTTCAAGACGCGGCGGAATTTGCGAGAAACTTTGCGCGACATTCACGACTTTGAACGGCTCATGACAAAGATTGAAGTCGGCTCCGCCAACGCCCGCGACTTGACCGCGATAAAAATTTCTATGCTTGCCCTGCCGAAGATTAAAGAAATTCTCGGCGGCGCGACGAGTGATATTTTGGCGGCTTGCCGCGACGGGCTGGGCGATTTCAGCGACGAGGCTAAACTTATCGACGACGCCATAAGCGAGAACGCTTCCCTGTCCGTGCGCGACGGCGGAATTATCAACGGCGGCTACAACGCGGAGCTTGACGAACTGCGCCGCTTTTCGATTGACAACAAAGCTTTTCTGCAGGACTTTGAAAACCGCGAGAAAACTCGGACGGGGATTCGCGCGCTCAAGGTCGGCTACAATCGCGTTTTCGGCTACTACATCGAAGTGCGGCACAGCGGCGCGAGCAAAATTCCCAACGAATATATCCGCAAGCAAACGCTGGTCAACGCCGAACGCTACATAACGCCCGAACTCAAGGACTACGAAACTAAAATCCTCGGTTCGCAGGAGCGCATTGTCAATCTTGAATACAATCTTTTCTGCGAAGTGCGCGACCGCGTTAAAAATCTTCTGCCGCAAATTCAAGACACCGCCAAAAGAATCGCGTTGATTGACGTTATCGCGTCGCTGGCGGAGGTTGCGCAGGCGAACAACTACACGCGCCCCGACTTGAACATTGACGGCACGATTGACATTCGCGACGGACGGCACCCGCTGGTTGAGCGCATTTTGACGAGCAGTCTTTTTGTCCCGAACGACACGAGCCTTGCGCCGAATCGTTGCGCAATGATGATTATCACCGGACCGAACATGGCGGGCAAGTCAACTTACATGCGGCAAGTTGCACTGTTGACTTTGATGACGCAGGCGGGCAGTTTCATTCCGGCGGCGAGCGCGAACATTTCTCCCGTCGACAGGATTTTTACGCGGATTGGCGCGAGTGATGATTTAGTCAGCGGGCAATCGACGTTTATGGTTGAGATGAACGAAGTCGCGCAGATTTTAAAATACGCCACCGAGCGCAGTCTGGTTGTCCTAGACGAAGTCGGGCGCGGCACTTCAACCTTCGACGGCATGAGTATCGCCCGCGCCGTGATTGAGTACATTGACAAAAAAATTCGCGCGAAAACTTTGTTCGCCACGCACTACCACGAGCTGACGGACTTAGCGGAAACTTCTGCGCGGATAGAAAATTTTTGTGTAGCCGTCAAGGAGCGCGGAAGTGAAGTTATTTTCCTACGCAGGATAAAGCAGGGCGGCGCGGATAAATCCTACGGAATTCAAGTTGCGAAGTTGGCGGGACTTCCCAAATCGGTGATGAAACGCGCGGAAGAAATTTTAAAATCAATGGAAACCGCCGAACCGGTGCGCCCCGTCATAAATAAAAAATCTTCCGCGCCCGATTTATTTGTTGCGCACAGCTTGAAAGATTTACTCGCGCTGGACGTGCCGAGCTTGACGCCGATTGAGGCAATGGGTAAACTTTATGAACTGCAACAACAAGCAAGAAAGGAATTAGGGCAATGAAAAAAATTATTTTACTCCTGATGATAATTTTTATGATAAGCGGCTGTGGTGCGTCGCAATCGGACGACAAGCAGACGATTAAAATCGGCACGCTCACCCAGCTGAACACGACGCCCGAACAGGCAACCAAACTTATCAGCGGCGGCGAGATGAATTTCTTCGACAACTTCAACTCGATGCAAATGGCTCTGTCGTCGGGCAACATCAACGTGATTCAAACTTATGGTAGCGTGGCAAAGTACATGGCGGCGCAAAATTCCGAACTAAAAATCAGCGAAAGCCAGACCGTTCCGCTCGTTGATAATTTTTGTTGCGCCATGCGCGAAGACGATACCGCTTTGAAAAATTCTTTCGACACTGCGATTGCCGCGATGAAATCTGACGGCACACTCGACGCGCTCGTTGACAAATACGTTACGCATTTTGCCGATAATACGGTTCCCGTTGACATTGCAAAAATCGACGGCGCGGAGACGATTGAGGTCGGCATAACCGGCGATTTGCCCATGCTCGATTACGTTTTGCCCGACGGAAAACCTGCCGGCTTCAATACCGCTGTCCTCTCCGAAATTTCCAAACGTATCGGGAAAAATATCGAACTCGTGCAAATTGAAAGTGCCGCCCGCGCCGCCGCTCTGACTTCCGGACAAGTTGACGTTGTGTTTTGGGTCGTGGTACCCGCCGACGAATCGAACCGCCCGAAAGATTTTGACGTGCCCGCAGGCGTCGCCGTCACCGACCCTTACTATCAAGACATCGTCGTTAATGTAAATCTTTCGTCATTGGATATTGATTTTTGAGAGGAGCTTGTACAATGATTGAGTTTAAAACTTTTGACTTCGACGACAGCGAACGCTACCTGGAATATTTGAGCCGTTGCATTCAAATTCCGTCGAACGCTTCGCCACTTCTCCTGCTTGCCAGCAGAGAAAAAAGCAACATTCAACGCGCCTACACCGAAAATCTTTGCTGGCAAAAATTT
>JAFPVP010000132.1 GCA_017412925.1 Selenomonadaceae bacterium | reverse complement strand
TCGCGCTGTTTCAATCGGGCTCGTTACCCGCGCCGCTGAAAAAATTTTTAAGCGTGCTCGGCAAGAATTCCTACTTTGTCTACCTAGCGCACCCGCTGACGATAACTTATCTGTCGCTCAGCTTGGGCAAGCTGGGGCTTATCATGACGGCTCCGAACGCGCTAATTTTCTACGTCGTGACAATCGCCGTGACTTTATCCGTCAAGCTCGCGTGGCAGAAATTTTCTCCAGCAAGCCGACGATAAATTTCACGTGCGGCGCGACCGTTTCCAAGTGCAAGCGTTCGTTGGGGCTGTGAATGTTTTCGTTCGTCGTGCCGATTGAAATTATTTCCAGCGCGGGATTTTTCTTGATAAAAAATCCTGTTTCCAAACCCATGTGAGTTATGCTGACTTCGGGCGCGTGACCGTTTTGCTCCGCGAAAATTTCCTCGGCGAATTTTAAAAGTTTGCTGTTCGGATTAAAAGTCCACGCGGGCGACGGCTCGAAAATTTTGCTCTCGAAAGCACAAAGTTTCGCTGCCTGCTCGAAGCCCTCGATAAATTCTTCGACAAGTTCATCAGCATTGCCGCGCGCCAAAAGTTTCAGCTCGACAAGTTTATCGTTCATGCGAACCGCGCTCAAGTTCGCCGACGCCAAAACTTGCGTGGGGTTTTCGGGCGACATGACATAAACGCCGCTGTGAATCAACGCGATAAAATTCGTGAGCAATTCGTAATCTTTGGCGTGTAAAACTTTATCGGGGCGTTTGATAATTTTCGTCTCGATTTTAAGGTCGGGCTCGGTCGCGCCGTAAACATTTTTAATCCGCCGCGTGACTTCCTGGCAAAGTTCCTCGACCGTTTGCGCCTTTAAATCGGTGGCAAAGACGAACGTCGCGCTGTCGGGTATGGCGTTGAAAGCTTGACCTCCGCCGAAGCTCGACACGCGAATTTTCCCGTGACGGGTTATCATCTGCATAATTTGAACGGCAAGCTTTATCGCGTTGACGCGCCCAGCAGAAATTTCTCCGCCCGAATGACCGCCGCGCAATCCGCCAATTTTAATCTCCACGTTCGTGCCAAGTTTCGTGTCAGGGCGCACGTAGTGTAGTTCGCGCCAAAAAATTATTTGAACGCAACCCCCACTGCCCGCGACAATCTCGCCGAATTTTTCCGAGTCGCAGTTGATTAAAAAGTTCGCGTCGGCAAGAAATTTCTTGTCCAGACCGATTGCGCCGCTCATGCCCTGTTCCTCGTCCGTCGTGAAAATTATCCTAAGGCGACCGTGTTCAAAGGCGTCAAGATTTTTGACCAGATAGAGAATTTCCGCGACGCCAATTCCGTCGTCCGCGCCAAGGCTCGTGCCTTCCGCCTCCAAAAATTTTTCGCTGCGAATTAACTTTATCGGGTCGCTCGTCGGCTCAAAAGCGTAACCTTCCTCCGCCACGCAGACCATATCCATATGCGCCTGCAAAATCGTCAGCGGAACATTTTCCTTGCCGGGGCTGGCGGGCACTTCGGCTATAATATTTTTAAATTTGTCCTGCACGACCGTCAAACCGTGCTCCGTGAAAAATCCTTTTAAAAAATTGCTGACTTGCTCCTCGTGCTTGGAAGGGCGCGGGATTGCCGCCAACTTTGCAAACTCTTCAAGTACGCGGTTCAATATTTCATCGGGTGCTAACGCCAAAATTTTTTTGCTCATCAGTCACTACTCCATTCCGTCCAAAGAAGACTCTCCTATATTCAATGTTTAATTCGGCTAACTATGAAAAAATCCTGCATTGTAGAAATTTAACCGCCGTGATAAAATTCTCGTCAAGAAAGGAGCTTGAGTTTTGGTCGCACATGTTTTCGTTGACGCTGAAAATATTCCGCCGTCGGTCACGTTCAAAGTCGTCGAACATTTCGGCAAAGAGCACACTATAACCAAAGTTGACATCGTCGCCAAGGAAGACGCGCTTCCCTATAAATACCGTAACCTTGACGAAAAAATTTACCGCGTGCAGAATTGTTTTTACGGGAAAAATTCTGCGGACACGTGGCTTTGTATGGAGATGGTGCGCGCGATTATCGACGAGCCGGATTTAGAGCTGATAATTATCGTTTCCAGCGACAAAGATTTTTTACCCGCGATTAAGTTCGCCGCCGATTTCGACAAAAAAATTTTCATCGTGTCGAATGGCAAGGGGCACAGGACTTTGGAGAGACAGCTGAAAATTTTGGGCGTGAATCCGCAAGCCGTCGAGCTGAAAGATTTCCGCTTGAAGTTCGGCGTGTCCGAGAAGCTTGAAAAAATTTTGCCGCGCCTGACTTTTGGCATTAAGAAATATCTTTTCGACCGCGAGAACCGAATCAAATACATTTTGGTTAAGCGGGGCGATAAATTTTTTGAAGTGCCGTTCGTGGCGGGCATGACGATTTCGATTTTCGGGCGGCTTATGCGCGAGTTGGGCATTTTGGGCTACGGGGATTCTCTGCGCGATTTCATTTCCGCCAACTTTTTAAGACTTTCGCACGACAGAATTTATTTCCGCAGTGAATCAGAACTTTCCGCGCCGACCGACGCCGAACTTGTCAAAAAATATTTCGCTGAACACGCCGCGCAGACTGTTAAAATTTTCATCAAGCACAACAATCACCTTTCTGAAATTCCCTTCGTGAACGGCATGTCGACGGAAATTTTCGGCAAGCTCCTGCGCGAAAGAAAAATTATCGGCAAAAGTGCTTCGCCCGCGCAGACCGCCGAGAAAAATTTGCTCAAGATTGTCGACGACAAAATTTATCTGCGCAACGAGGAGGAACAGATTGCGGCTTACGGCGACATAATCAAAGAGGTTGACGAATATTTTGGCTTTCACGCGGCGGAACTCAAAAAAATTTTCGTCAAGCACAACGGGAAAGTTTTCGAGTTGCCGTTCGTGGACGGTATCAGCCTTGAAATGTTCGGCAGACTTCTGCGCGAAAAAAATATCATCGGCAAGAACACTTCCGCCACGACCATCGCCAAGAAAAATTTTCTGGACGTGCGCGACGGGAAAGTTTATCTTTGCGACGAGGACAAGCTGATTGAACTTTACGCCGAGGCGACGGGCGACCTTGCCGCTTACCTGGAACACCACGCCGCCGCAAATATTTTCGTCAAGCACAACGGCAATCTCTTTGAAATTCCGTTCGTGGACGGCATGTCGCTGACTTTGTTTGATAAACTTTTGCACGGGCGGAAAGTTATCGGGCGGAATTCTTCGGCGGTAAAAGTTGCCGCGCAGAGTTTGCTTAAAGTTCGCGACAACCGAGTTTTCATGCTTGACGAAGACGAATTGGAAGCCGCGCAGGACGATTTGGAGACCGACCTTGAAGGTTATTTTAATTCGCACGCGCTGTCGATAAGGTCGGTTCCGATTCGGCACGGCGGCGAGGATTTTGATATACCGTTCGTGGACGGAATGCCGATTAAATTTTTCGGGAAGTTGTTGCGCGAACGGGAGATTATCGACAGAAAGACGCCGCCCGAAGAAGTCGTTGCAAACAACAAATTTAATCTGCGCGGCGACGAAATTTTTCTGGAATAAGGGGGCGTTTGAATGAAAATTATCGAGCCGAGCGTTGAGCTGATTGACGACTTTGACGCGGCGGCAATCATGAAAAAAATCGAGCGGGCGGGGCGCGTCTGCTACAAATCGGAGGGCAATATCAAGGACGACAGCGCGGAGAAATTTATTCGCGCCATAATCAAGCGCGGGCACGAATCGGTTATCGAGCACGCGGCGGTTTCATTTAAAATTATTTGCGACCGCGGCGTCACGCATGAACTTGTTCGCCACAGAATCGCCAGCTACAGCCAAGAATCAACCCGTTACTGCGACTACAGCGCGGGCAAATTCGGCGGTGAACTGACTTTTATCAAGCCGTGTTTCTGGTCGGAGGACGACGAAAATTTTCAGCTGTGGAAAGCGACAATGGCTCAGCTGGAAAAAAATTATCTGGCGTTGCGGGCGGCGGGAGCCAAACCTGAAGAAGCGCGGTCAATCCTGCCGAACTCGCTAAAGACGGAAATTTTCGTGACGATGAACTTGCGCGAACTGCGGCACTTTTTAAAGTTGCGGACGGCGGCGGCGGCTCATCCTCAAATGCGACAAATCGCGCTGAAAATTTATAAAATCCTCGCCGAGAAATTGCCGGCGGTCTTCGACGATATTCAGCCGTGAAAATTTTTATGGACAATCGTCCTACGTTGCAATATAATCTAAAAAATTTTTTGAAGGGAGCATTTGACATGAAAATTACAATCGGGAGCGACCACGGCGCGGTTGACCTCAAGGAAGCAGTCAAGAGAGTTTTGGCGGAATTTGACGACGTGGAAGTTAAAGATGTCGGGACGTTCGGCACTGAGGCGGTTGATTATCCGGACGTTGCCGAGAAAGTTTGCGCGGACGTGGTGAGCGGCGCGGCCGACAGGGGCATTGTCCTTTGCGGCACGGGCATTGGCATTTCGATTGCGGCGAATAAAATTCACGGGATACGCTGTGCGCTGTGCAACGATTATTATTCGGCAGCGATGAGCCGCGAGCACAACGACGCCAACGTTTTGGCAATGGGCGGGCGCGTTATCGGCTTCGGAGTTGCCGGCAAAATTGTTCGCGCGTGGCTGACGACGGAATTTGCTGGCGGACGGCATGCGCGGCGCGTCAATAAAATCATGGCTCTGGAAAACAAATAAGGGGCGGTCAAAATGAAAATCGGAGTTATTTCTGATACTCACGGCTACGACGGGCGCGTTAAGCTCGCGGTGGAAAAATTTTTCGCCGACGCCGATTTGATTCTGCACGCCGGCGACGTTTGCTATCACGGACCGAACAACCCGAACTATCGCGGCGACGACTACAATCCCAAAGCTCTGGCGAATTTTATCAACGCCTCGGAAATTCCGTTCGTGATTGCTCGCGGCAACGGCGACAGCGAAGTTGACCAGCTGGTTTTGGAAGTTCCCGTGCTAATTCCCTATGCTCACGTCTTCGCGGGCGGAAAAAGAATCGTCGTCAATCACGGGCACCTCCTGCCGACCGACGCCGACAAAGATAAAATGGCTAAAAATTTCCGCGCAGATATTTTTATCACGGGGCACATTCACAAGCCCGTACTCGAAAAGCGCGGCAATACAATTTTCCTCAACCCCGGCACCGTCTCACCTTATCTTACAAATCAGCCAGATAAGCGCACCAGCGTCGCAGTCATCACCGACGATAAAATTCAAATCTTCGACCTGGACACTGATGAAGTTTTTATGAGTTTGGAGTTTTAATCATGGCGTTAAAAATTCTAAGCGCGGACATCACGCGGCTTGAAGTTGACGCGATTGTCAATGCGGCGAATACTCAACTTTTAGCGGGCGGCGGCGTCTGCGGAGCGATTTTCCGTGCGGCGGGCTATCGCGAACTGCAAGCGGTTTGCGATAAACTTGCGCCGATTCAAACTGGCGAGGCAGTCATAACGCCCGGCTTCAACCTGCCCGCGAAATTTATCATTCACACGGCGGGACCGATTTGGCACGGCGGGCACAGAGGCGAAGAAAATCTTTTGCGCAACTGCTACACCAACAGCTTACAACTCGCCGCCGAAAATAATTTGTCGAGCGTCGCCTTCCCGTTAATTTCCAGCGGCATTTACGGCTACCCGAAGTTCGACGCCCTTAAAGTCGCCGTTCAAGCCATTAAAAATTTCCTCAAGCAAAAAGATTTGGAAGTCGTCTTGACTGTCTTGGATAAATCGCTCCTTGACAGCGCGGCGGCGTTTGTGTAAAATTTTTGGCACGGGGTGTAGCTCAGTGGTAGGGCGCAAGTTTTGGGAACTTGATGTCGCAGGTTCAAATCCTGTCACCCCGACCAATACAGAATATTTCAAGCCGTGTCTTGTGGCGTGGCTTTTTGTGTTGAAATTATTCCTGTCCTCTGCTACAATGCAAGAAAAATTTTTAATCAAGGGGGAAGAATTATGGACGATAAGGATTGGGAAATTTTTAAACAACAGCTGAATCGCAAGACCGGAATCGATTTGCAACTTTACAAGGAACAACAAATGAGGCGGCGTATCAACAACTTGATTCAAAAGACGCCGTTCAAATCTTACACTAGCTTTTTCGCCGACGCGGTAAGGGACAAGCAAAAATTCGCGGACTTTATCGAATATCTAACAATCAACGTCTCGGAATTCTTCCGCAACCCCGACAAATTCGACCAAGTAGAAAAAGACGTAATCCCGTATCTGCTCAAGCGCAACGACTCGCTCAACATTTGGAGCGCGGGCTGTTCAATCGGCGCGGAGCCTTACACCCTGTCAATCATCATGAAGGAATTGACGC
>JAFPVP010000131.1 GCA_017412925.1 Selenomonadaceae bacterium | reverse complement strand
GCGACGTATTCTGTTATGACGAACAGCACGGGGATAACGAAAATTCCCAACATCGTCGCGAAAAGCAAGCCGCCAACAACGCAGACGCCCATGCCGTTACGAGCCGCCGAACCTGCGCCAGTCGCCATGGCGAGCGGCAAGCAACCGATTATGAACGCAAACGAAGTCATCAGAATTGGGCGAAGTCGCAAGCCGGCCGCCTCCAAAGCCGCCTTGATGGGGGGCATGCCGCGGTCGACGCGAACTTTTGCGAACTCGACAATTAATATACCATTTTTCGCCGCAAGACCGATTATCGTGATAACGCCGATTTGGAAATAGACGCTGTCTTGAAGTCCCGCGTTCTGTTGTCCGTTGTTTAGAAATGCCTCAAGCCACGCCATGAAATATTCCGAGAAGACCGCGCCGAAAAGTCCCGTCGGCACGCTCAAAAGCACCGCATACGGCACCGACCAGCTTTCATACAGCGCGGCGAGCATTAAGAATACGAACACCAACGCCAACGCCAAAACTTGTCCGGTGGAGCTTGCCGCTTTCTTTTCTTCGCGCGACTGCCCCGACCATTCGATATTGAAGCCGACGCCCGCCTCCTCGTTGACGATTTCTTCAATCGCCGCCATTGCCTGACCGGAGCTGTAACCTGCGCCCGCGTTGCCCTGAATCGTCACGGCGCGCGCCGCGTTGAATCTGGAGATTTGCGTCGGTCCTGTTGAAAGTTTCGGCGTGACAAGAGCACTGAGCGGCACCATTTGCCCTTCCGAACCTTTTACGAAGACGAACCTAGCGCAATCAGCCTCACTACGATAGAGCACGTCGGATTGGAGCATGACTTTGTAGGTGCGCCCGAATTTGTTAAAGTCGTTGACTTGCATGCCGCCGAAGTTGACTTGCAGAGCGGAGAACACGTCGGAAAGTTGCACGCCGAGGAGCTTAACTTTCTCGCGGTCGATTTCGTATTCGACGGTCGGGGAGGCAATGTTAAAAGTCGTGCGCACGCCCTGCATTTCGGGACGCTGATTTGCTTTGGCGACAATTTTTTTCGTCAGCTCGTCAAGCTCCACGTCCGTGTGACCTGCCATGTCCTGAAGTTGCATTGACCAGCCGCCGACGTTGCCTAAGCCAGGCAGAGCCGGCGGATTGAAGGCGATAACTTGCGCTTCGGGGACAGTCATCGCGCCGAGCCTGAACATCGTGCCGATACAGGCGTTGACAGAGGCATCTTTGCCGCGCTTAGTCCAATCTTCCAGACCGCAGACGATTATACCCGCGCTGGGCTTCGCGCCGAACGACAGAATATCAAAGCCAGTAATCATCATGCAGTTTTTCAAGCCAGGCATTTCCCGCATAACCGCGCCGCCGAGTTTGTCAATCGTTTGGACAGTGTGATTCATCGAGGTACCTTCGGGCAAGCTTATCGACGTGAAGAAATAACCTTGGTCTTCTTCGGGCACGAAAGTCGACGGGAGCCGCTGATAAATCCAAGCCGTGCAGCCGAGGATAATCACAAGGAAAATTACTGCGAGCTTGGAGCGTTTGATAAATGCCGCGACGATTCCGACGTAAGAATTTTTCGTGCGGTCGAACCAGTTGTTGAAGCCATTAAAAAATTTGTCGAGGCGTCCGAGTTTTTTGTTGGGGTCTTTGGGCTTGAGAATCATGGCGCAAAGTGCGGGCGTCAAAGTCAGTGCGACGAATGCCGATAAGCCCATGGAAATTGCGATTGTCAGCGCGAATTGCCGATACAAAACGCCCATCATGCCGCCCAAAAATGCGACTGGCACGAACACCGCCGCTAAGACGAACGCGATCGCCACGACGGGACCTTGAACTTCGTCCATGGCGCGTTCGGTTGCGTCAATCGGAGTCAAGCCGCTTTCCATGTGGTGTTCGACGTTTTCGATAACGACTATTGCGTCGTCGACGACCAAGCCGATTGCCAAAACCATTGCAAAAAGTGTCAGCGTGTTAATCGAGAAGCCGAGGATAACAAACGCCGTGAACGTTCCGATTAATGACACGGGCACGGCAAGCAGCGGAATGAGCGTTGCGCGCCAACTTTGCAGGAAGATAAAGATAACGAACACAACGAGAGCCAACGCCTCAACGAACGTGTGCGCGACCTCGTTGATTGACGCACGGATATAATCTGTGCTGTCGAAAATTTCGCTGATAAAAAGATTGGGCGGGAGATTCGGTCTTTGCCGTTCGATAATATCCTGCACGCCGCGGACTGTCGTCATGGCGTTTGCGTCGCTTGTGAGCTGAATGCCGAAGCCGACGGCGGGGTAGCCGTTGAATTTCGCGACGATATTATTTTGGCGTTGCCCAGGCTCGATTCGCGCGATGTCCTTCATGTAAACAAAGGTGCCGTCGCCGTTCGACTTGAGGATAATATTTTCAAACTGGTCAATCTCGGTGAGACGCCCTTGAACTTTGCCGGTGAATTGTTTTTCCTGCCCTTGCGCCAGCGGCATGGAGCCGATTGTGCCGGCGGCCGCCTGCAAGTTTTGTTCGTTAATGGCGGAGGTAACGTCGGCGACCGTCAAGTTGTATTCGGCGAGTTTGTCGGGGTTGAGCCAAATGCGCATGGAGTAATCGGAGCCGAAAATTTGAACGTCGCCCACGCCGTCGACGCGCTTAATCTCGTCCATGAGATAAATATCGGCGTAATTCTTCATGAAGGCGCGGTCGTATTCGCCGGTGGGTGAATACATTGACAGGAACAGAGCCATTTCATTTGACGCCTTGCGCGTGGTGACACCCTGCCGCTGAACGTCGCTGGGCAAGCTGGCGTTGGCGATAGCGACGTTATTTTGAACTTTAACGGAGTCCATGTCGCCGTCGGTGCCGACCTCGAAGACGACCTGCAAGCTGTAACGACCGGTGTCGTCGGAGTTGGAGCTCATGTAGTCCATGCCGTCGGTGCCGTTGACTTGTTGCTCGATGACTTGGGCGATTGTCTCGTTGACGACGCCGGCATTTGCGCCGGTGTAAGTCGTGCTGACGGAAATTGTCGGCGGAGAAATTTGGGGATATTGCGCGATTGGGAGTTGCAATGCCGCGAGAATTCCGACGAGGGTAATTATCAGGGCAATGACTATCGCGAATATCGGACGGTGGATAAAAAATTTTGCCATAAGCGGTCTCCTTAGTTAGTAACTAACTGCTGAAATAAATTTTCTCGTCCAAAAGATTTTCTGTCCGCGCCAATGTCAGTGTCGCAGACATGTTGCTGAAGACATTTACGCAGGTACCAAGCCTGTCGCTCAAAGCGTCAATGCAAAACATCAACGCCGCAATTTCTGCCGGAACACCGAAATTGCCTGCAATGATTGTGACGGAAATAAAATCCGGTGCGCCGAAAGAAAACATTATTGCCAAGAACGAAATTATCACGAAAGCATGTACATCAATTTCAATGCTGTACATTCTCAAAAACATGACGCTTGCCATGACTATGCAAATCAGCGAACCAGCCGTGTTGAATGTAACGCTCAGCGGAATGCTAAACGAAGAAATTTTCGGCGCAATGCCCAATTTATTCGTGCACAACTTCATCATGGACGGCATAACTGTAATTGAACTGCTCGTCGCAAAAGTCGTCGGCAACACTTCGGAATCCTTTCTAAAAAACGGCGTCGACGATATTTTTCCGACATACCGAATAAAAATCGCGCAAAAGACTAGCAGCAATGCTATAACGATTAATTCTCCGAAAAGCAACTTTGAGATGAGCATTAAGGTTTCGGCGGCGGTATCGAATGCCAAATTCATCATTAAAAAGAAGACAACCAGCGGCATGAAGAACATTAGCAACGAAATCATTTTCATAAAAATATCGTTCAGGTTTCCGAGCAACTCTTTGAAGTTGGAGATTTTGTCGCCAAGCGAGTTCAAAGCTATTCCGAAGAATACGGCGATAAAAAGAATTTGCAAGACTTTACCTTCCGCGACGGGGCTGACGAAATCGCCTGGAATAATGTCGACAATGAATTTAATAAAGGAAAATTGTTTTGCGTCGGCGGAAATTTCTGCGGCGGCGGGAAGCGCATTTATCTGCGGCACTCCACCTTCAAAAAAAATCCACGCCACAACATGCGAAAAACATACGGAAACTATCATCAGGCACAAAGAATAAGATATTAATTTTAAGCCGATTCTACCTATTCCGGTGCCCTTACTTATGCCCGTTACGCCGCTGATGATGCTGAAGAAAACTACGGGCGCGATAATCATGCTTAAAGCGTTCATAAACATCGTTTGAATCGGCATGATTGCGTTATCGTTGATGAGCGCGATTGTTTCCGGCAACAAAATTTCTTTCATTACGACGCCGCATATCAGACCGCTGACGATAGCCGCAATTAACAGCCAAAGTTGCCGATTGGTTTCGCCGCTCACGTCGATTGTCACGGCGTTGAGATTATTTTTGCGCAACCAGTTCAGCCGGTGCCGGTTGCCCTTTAGAATTATTGCGGTGTAATAATCTTCGTCGTCCTCGCTCCAATCGGCGACTTCAATCAGCGGGTTGTAAGGCGTGCCCTCCGCCGTCATTTGAATTTGAATTTTGCCTAAGTATTGCTTGACGACCTGAACCTCAACTTTTGCGGCGCGACCTTGTTTAATCATGCGCCAAAAAATTTCTTCTACCAGAAGTTGCGCCCGCAAGATGTCTTCTATTTTTACGTCCAGTTGTTTTAGCTGATGTTCAATCGCCTCCTGCGCGTCGGAAAAATTTTCCGCGTCCATAAAAAAATTTTTTTGCATCGTCCGAACCTCATCTGCCGCGCAGATTATCGGGAGCGTTGGGATTTCTATTGGGCGCGTCAAGTCCGGCGTCCGCGTTATAAGTGCTGGTGACATTGGCAAGAGTGAAGCCCATTTCGCCGGGCGTGACGGTCGTGACAGCCAGCTCGACGCCTTCGCGCAAATTCGTCAAGCCTTCGACGACGACGGTATCATTTTGATTAACGCCGCTCGTGACGACGAAATAACTGCCGACTTGCTCTCCGAGTTCGACGGTGCGAGCCTCGGATTTATTTTCTTTGCCGACGACCATGACGAACGATTTGCCCAAAAGCTGTTGAACGGAGCGTTGCGGAACCAAAACTGCGTTGGGAATAATTTCGCCGCTGAGCTTGACACGGGCGAACATGCCAGGCATAAGCAAGCCGCTGGGATTCGGGAAAATTGCTTTCATGATAAGCGAGCCGGTGCTGTTTGCCAGTTCGCGGTCAATCTCGACGATTCGCCCACCGAAGGGATATTCTTTGCCGTCAGCGAGCGTTATCGTCACGTCGATTGGGTTGTGCTCCGATTGCATGTTCTGAACCGTCATGAAGTGCAGGTAATCGGATTCGCTGATTGAAAACTGCACGAAGATTGGATCGGGTGCGCCGAGCGTGACTAAAGTCGTTTGCCCCGCCGAAACGAAAGTTCCGACTGACACGTCGTCGACGCCGAGTTGTCCGCTCATCGGCGCGTAAATTTTTGTGTCGTCAAGATTTTCCTGCGCCGTCCTTAAAGCAGCTTGGCAAGCGTAAATTGCCGCCTCGTTCGCCGCGCAGGTTGCCTCGTTCGCGCGAACTGTCGCCGCTTGAGTGGTGACCGCCTGCTCCGGAATTGCCGACTCCTCGAATAATTTTTCGTTGCGTTGCAAGTCAATTAGCGAGTTGTTGTAAGTTGCCACCGACTGTTGGAGAACTGCTTCTGCCTGCGCCAAATCTGCTTGCGCCCTGAGCACGGCGGAGTTGTATTGGCGCGAATCAATTTGATAGAGCAACTGCCCCTGCTCGACGAATTGCCCGCCGACTACATATTTTTCCACGACGTTGCCCGAAACTTTTGATTGAACTTTGACTTCCTCCGTGCCGACCAAATGTCCTGCGTACTCGATTGCAAGCGGCGTGTCGCGCCGGATAACTTTCATGGCTTTGACTTGCGCCTTTGGCATTTGCGCCTGTTGCTGATTTTTATCGTCGCCGCACCCGCCGAAAATTATCGAAGACGCGGCGAAGACTGCCGCCATTGTCATCAATTTGGCTTTCGATAAAACCACTTCGACCCCTCCCGTTTCTTTAAAAATTACAAAAGGATTTTAAGGTTTCGGCGGCTAAATGTCAATTTGAACTTGCGCGAACAATGCGCTATAATTCAAAAGAGGAGATGATTTTTTGAATAAGATTTTTAGATTACGCGGCAAACGGCGGCTCGAACTCGGTGACAAAACTTTGGTGATGGGCATTTTGAACTTTACGCCCGATTCTTTCTCGGACGGCGGGAAATATTTTAATCGCGATGCGGCGATGGTTCACGCGGCGCAGATGATTGAATACGGCGCGGACATTATCGACCTCGGCGCGGAGTCCACTCGCCCTGGCGCGACGCCGATTAGCGCGGACGAAGAACTTGACCGCTTGAAAAAAGTTTTGCCCTCGATAAGGAAGCTCGGCGTACCAATTTCAATCGACACCTACAAGCCCGAAGTCGCGGAAAAAGTTCTAATGCGCGGCGCGAACATTATCAACGACGTGCACGGCTTGGAGGATACGCGCATGATTGACGTTGCAAAAAAATTCAACGCGCCCGTCATCGTCATGCACAACGAGAAATGCTCCGACGGCGACATCATCAGCGACATTAAAAAATTTTTCCGTCGAACACTGGCGAATTGCGCGGCGAAAAAATTTAATCTGGCGCGAATTATTTTTGACCCTGGTATCGGCTTCGGCAAAACTACGGCGGAAGATTTGGAGATTGTGCGCCGCCTCGACGAGCTGAAAACTTTGGACGGGCAAGAAATTACTTTGATGATTGGCTTAAGCCGCAAAAGTTTTATCGGGAAAACGCTGGGCTTGAGAATTGACGAACGCGACGAGGCAACGGGCGCGCTCTGTGTCCACGCGATTTCTAAAGGCGTCGATCTCGTCCGCGTCCACAATGTCAAAATGATTTCGCGAATGTGTTTAACGACTGACAAATTGATAAAGGAGGCGTGATTTCATGGCGGACAAAATTATTTTAAAAGGCTTGGAAATTATGGGGCGGCACGGCTGTTCCGAAGAGGAGCGCAAACACGAGCAACCCTTTATCGTCGACGCGGAACTTTATCTGGATTTGGAGCGGGCGAGCAAGACCGACGACCTCGGCGACTCGATTGACTACGCGCAAGTTCTCACTGACATAAAAAAAATCGTCGGCGGCACGTCGCGCAATTTGATTGAGACCGTCGCGCAGGACATTTGCGATTTTTTGATGCGGAAATATTTGCTCTTGGACGGCGTGAAAATAATTCTTAGAAAACCTGAGCCGCCCGTCGAAGAAAAATTTGCGGGCGCGGCAGTCGAAATCGAGCGCACGCGGACAAGATGATTTATTATTTAGGTTTGGGCGCGAACCTCGGTGAACGCGAAAAAAATTTGCGGCGGGCGATTGAACTCATAAAAAAAATTCCCGCCGTCGAACTCAAGCAGGTGTCGTCGTTTTACGAAACGGAGCCTTGGGGCGTCGAAGGTCAGCCAAATTACATAAACGCCGCGATAAAAATTTCCACGACGCTGGAGCCGCTCGCCTTGCTTGACGAATTGCAACGGATTGAGCTGGAGCTGGGCAGAATTCGCCGCGAACATTGGGGCGCACGCACGCTTGACATCGACATACTTTACGGCGCGGAAATTTCACACGAACGCTTGACGGTGCCGCACAAATTTTTATTCGAGCGCGACTTTGCGTTGATACCGCTGGCTGAAATTTTCCCGACGCTTGAATACAATCTGCGCGGCGACAAAGTCGTCAAAGTTCACGGTTCGCCGATTGATTTTAAATTCAAGCTGGTTGCGTGCGTGGATAAAAATTTTGGGCTGGGCAAGGGCGGCAAGCTCCTTTTCCGCATTCCGGCAGACTTGAAAAATTTTCGGGCGTTGACGCTCAATCACACAATTATTTTCGGGCGGCGCACGCTTGAAACTTTCCCGAATCAACAGCCGCTCGACGGGCGCAGAAATATTCTTTTGAGCCGAACGCCGCAAAAAATTTCGGGCGCGGAGATTGTCGGCAGTCTCGAAGAACTTTTTAACGTGCTTGACACGGCGGAGGAAAATTTTGTCGTCGGCGGCGCGGAAATTTTTAACGAACTCATTCCATACGCTACAGAAATTATTTTAACGGTTGTCGACGCGGCAGTTGACGCAGACGCCTTTTTTCCCAATTTTTTGGACGAATTTATTTTGACTTCCTCTGAACAATTACGCATTGCGCATTGCGCATTACGCATTGCTTTTAGGAGATACACGCGATGAAAAAAATTTTTAAAAATGATTGGGCTCAGCTTTTGGACGACGAACTTAAGGAGCCGTATTATCAAGAGTTGCGCAAGTTTTTAATTGACGAGTACAGCACGAAAAAAATTTTCCCGAACATGTACGACATCTTCAACGCGCTACACTTCACGAGCTACGCCGATACAAAGGTTGTAATTTTGGGGCAAGACCCGTATCACGAGCCGGGGCAAGCGCACGGGCTAAGTTTTTCCGTCCTGCCGAATGTGCCGCCGCCGCCGTCGCTGATGAATATTTTTAAGGAGTTGCGCGACGACCTGGGCTGTTTTATCCCGAATAACGGTTGCTTGAAACCTTGGGCGGAGCAGGGCGTCTTGCTCCTAAACGCCGTCTTGACAGTCAGAGCACACGCGGCGAATTCACATCGCGGACACGGCTGGGAAATTTTCACGGACAGAATTATTCGCCTGCTCAACGACCACGAACGCCCGCTTGCGTTTATCTTGTGGGGAAGACCGGCGCGGAGCAAAAAAAATATGATAACGAACCCGCGCCACTTTATCGTTGAATCGGCGCACCCAAGTCCGTTATCGGCGAGCGGTGGTTTTTTCGGGAGCCGCCCCTTCTCCCGAGTCAACAAATTCCTTGAATCTATCGGCGAAATTCCTATCGATTGGCAAATCCCCAACCTTTAGAAAGGAAATTTTCTCATGACTAAGCAAATGATTTCCCGAATTCTCATTGCAATTTTAATCATCTCGAATATTTATCTGGTTTATCGCGTCAATTCCAACACGATGGCGATTGCTTCCTACGACGCGGGCATTTCCCAAAAGACGGGCGTCGGCAAGCTGGAAAGTTTTTGGACAAAATATATCGGCGGCTCGAAAGATGCTACAAGCTACGAGGACAGGGAGCGCGCCGAAGCTGACAGCCAAACCGTCACCAATATTTTAATCGTGTTAGATGTCGTCTTGGTTGGCGCGATTTATTTTTTGAACAGGAAACCTAAGCCGAAGCCCGCGCCCGTCGAAGATGATTGGCGTAACCCGCGCAGAGGTCGCCGCCGCTAAGCGTTGTTAAAATCGCGGCACCAATAGCGTATCTCGTCCAACTTTTTGTAAAGATTTTCGCCGGGGCAAGCCGTGTCGTTCAAGTTCCTGTGCCCGACGATAACGCCTTCTTTCAGCGGGTTGAGCTTGTACTTCTGACAGAGCCACGCCGTTAAAAGTTTCAGCGAATCCAACTGCGCGGACTTAATCTTGGCAACTTCAAAATTCCCCGCGACGCAAATCCCGACGGAATTTTTATTGTGGTGATAGGCGTGCGCCCCGACCGCCAAAGGTCTGCGCCCTTGCTCAATCGTGCCGTCCTTGCGAATCACGTAATGATAGCCGATGCCCGCCCAGCCATTCACCTCCTGATGAAACTTGTGGATTTCTTCGGCGGAAGAATCTTTGTCGCCGTCGGGGAAGCCCGCGTGGTGAATCACAATCATTTCCGTCGTCGCACGCTCTTCGTACTCGGTGAAACGCAAAAATAATTTTTTAATCGGCGGCTCCCACGTCTCCAAGACGTATCGGGCAGCCGCTTTTTCGTCGCCCAAAAATAATCCCGCCGCCGCAAATGCCATGACGCTCAAAAATTTTCTTCTGTCCATGATTTTTCTCCTAAATCTTCGGCAAAGCTCGCAAAGTCACCTCGCCCGTAAAATTATCATGCGTTACGAAAAAAACATCGTAATTGCCGGGCGTCAAGTCGATAGAAAGTTCCTGTGTCTTGTTTAGTGTGTGAATTCTGCCGCCAATTTCCATTTCAATTTGCCCGTGTTCAATTTTCGCCTCGACAGCCAAGACTCCGTCGGGAACTTCGATATAACCTTCAGCGTCGCCGTCGTCGCTATCCTTGCCCTCAAGGTGAATCGTCATGTCGGTTGATTTTATAATCAAAGTTCCGCCAAATAAACAGCCGCTCATAATCATCGCCGCAACCAAAATCACTGCGCAAAAAATTTCCTTCAAGCCTTGCCGCCTCCTTTAAACCTCAGCGCGAACATTGTAATATCGTCGGATTGCTCCGCCTCGCCGACATGCGCCGCCACGTCTCCGCGAATATTTTTCAGCAAAGTTTTTAAATCAGCCGCGCAGTCCGTCGAGTTCATGAACGCAATCAATCGGTCGGGCAAATATTCTTCTTCCGCCGTGTTCAAAGCTTCCGTTACGCCGTCCGTGTAGATAAAAAGTAAATCGCCGTGCTTGAGTGTAATTTTCTGTTCGACAAAGGGAATTCCGTCCATAGGTCCGAGCACAAAATTTTTCTTGACGTCAAGGAAGTCGCAATGATTTTCTTCCGCGCGATAGACGACGGGAGGATTGTGCCCGCCGTTGACGTAAACAAATTCGCCCGTCTCCAAATCCAGCACGCCGATAAAAACCGTCACGAACATCATTGCCTCGGTGTTGGCGCAGAGCTGTTCGTTGGCGGCGGCAACCACCGGAGCCAGTCCGTTCTGCTTGTAAAAACTCGCGGCGAAGTTGTTCAAAACCGTTTTGCTGATAACCATGAACAGCGCGGCGGGAATTCCCTTGCCGGAAACGTCCGCGACCGTTACCGCCAAATGTTTTTCGTCAAGGAAGTAAAAATCGTAGAAATCGCCGCCAACTTCTTTAGCGGGCGTCATCGTCGCATAAAGTTCAAAATCTGCGCGGGCGGGGAAATCTTTTGGCAACATGCCGCGCTGAATATCCGTGGCAACGTCAAGCTCGGTGGCAAGGCGTTCGCGCTCGGCAGTGGCTTTCGTCAAGTTCGCCATGTAAGTTTTAAGCTCGTCAGTCATTGCGTTGAAGGTAACGGCGAGGTGTTCAATCTCGTCGCCGGTTTCAATGTCGAGCTTCTTGTCGAGGTTGCCGCTCGCAATGTCGCGCACGCCGTCGCTTAGTTCGTGAATCGGCTTGACGAATCGCCGCGCAAGTCCCGTACTCATAAGGAACAAAATTATCAGCAGGACGACGGGCACGCCCACGACCAAGTTGTTCATGTAAGAATATTCCTGCCGCATTTGCGCTTGAAGATTGGCGACTTGTGTTTGAAAATAATCGCGGGTGCCGGCGGTTGTACTCAAAATATCTTTTTCGGAGACGAGCATACCGACAGACCAGCCGGTTTCAGGCATGGACGCGAAGGCAATATAAAAATTTTCATCGTTCAAAGTGACGGGCAAAACGCCCTGTTCGCCGGCGATCATTTTTTCCACCGCCGCCGCCAAAGTGCTTTCGGAACCGTGGCGCAAATCTTTGGAATTATTGACAGCCAAGATGCCTTCCGTTTGCGAAGAAAAAATAATTTCGCCGGTATCGTTCAAAACAAAATTGATAATGTCTCCGCTTTCGCTCACCTCATTAACCCAGTTGTAAAGGTCGATGTTGGAAGAATCCACGCCGGCAACGCCAATTAAATTGCCCGCCGCGTCGTAGAAGGGAGCGGACGCGCCGATTTGCAGATAACCGTCCGCTTCAATCGTGCGATAAAGTTGGGAAATGACGGGCTTATTTGCATTCTTTGCAGCGATATACCAAGGACGTTTGCGCGGGTCGAATTCGTAAATCCTTTCGTGCGAAAAATGAATCGGAGTATTGTAATCGGTCTTTCCGTCCTTATCGAGAACAAGGCGGGCGCATATGTACCAGCCCTTTTCGCCGCCGACAAAAGCCGTAGCGTTATAGCCTTCGTAAGTCTTGAGAGTTTCGGCAAGAATCACATTGATGTTCGCCGCAAGCTCCAATTCATTTTGAATTTCGGGCGTGAGGTTGTCGCGAATATCGGGCGCGTAAATTCGATACGGTTCGTCATTGCGTACGGAGTCGGTGCGCGGGTCGGGCAAAGTTTTTGGCAGATAATTTTCGGGTTGCGACATTATCTCCGTCATTGCCGACGCCAAAATTTCAGCGTCCTCTTTGATGATTGACAGTTCGCGATCCATGAATTGCGCCCTTGCCAAAGCCAGTTCGCCGAGCGTCTGCTTAAGCTGGTTAATCAAAAGGTTGTGAGTATAGTTTGCGCTTTTCTCGCCGAGTTCGACGCTCATCAACGCCATATCCCGCTGCACAATATTTTTGCCGAAGTAAGAGAAAATGCCGAGCACAAGGAAAGTCGTCAGCCCCGCGCCCAAAACCAATATCAAAACTTTTTTGTGAATGTTAAGCTTCATTTTCTCGACTCCCGTTAAATCTCAGCGCGAACATCGTAATATCGTCCGACTGTTCAGCTTCGCCGACATGCGCCGCCACGTCTCCGCGAATATTTTTTAGCAAAGTTTTCAAGTCAGCCGCGCAGTTCGTCGAGTTCATGAACGCAATCAGCCGTTCGGGCAAATATTCTTCCTCCGCCACGTTCAAAGCCTCCGTTACGCCGTCCGTGTAGATAAAAATCATATCGCCGCGCTTAAACGTCGTGCGCTGTTCGACAAAGGGAATTTCGTCCATTGGTCCCATAACGAAATTTTTCTTCACGTCGAGGAAGTCGCAATGATTTTCTTCCGCGCGATAGACGACGGGTGGATTGTGTCCAGCGTTGACGTAAGTAAATTCGCCCGTCTCCAAATCCAGCACGCCGATAAAAACCGTCACGAACATCATCGCCTCGTTGTTGGCGCAGAGTTTATCGTTGGCGGCGGCGACGACTTCGGCAAGACCTTCGCGGTTGTGAATCGACACCATGAAATTATTCAAGACCGTTTTGCTGATAACCATGAACAGTGCGGCGGGAATTCCCTTGCCGGAAACGTCCGCGACCGTTATCGCCAGGTGCGTCTCGTCAATAAAATAAAAATCGTAGAAATCGCCGCCGACTTCCTTTGCGGGCTTCATCGTCGCGTAAAGTTCAAAATCTGCGCGGACAGGGAAATCTTCTGGCAACATGCCGCGCTGAATATCCGTGGCAACGTCAAGCTCGGTGGCGATGCGTTGCTTTTCGGCGGTGACTTTCGTCAAGTTCGCCATGTAAGTTTTAAGCTCGTCGGTCATGGCGTTAAAGCACGTTGCGAGGTGTTCAATCTCGTCGCCGGTTTGAATGTCAAGCTTTTTGTCGAAGTTGCCGCTCGCAATGACGCGCACGCCGTCGCTTAGCTCGTGAATCGGCTTGACTAATCGCGCTGAAAGTTTATTGCTTGTCAACCAAAAAACATAGCTCAAGCCGCCCAACAAAACCGCGCTGACCAGCATTATAAAAAACCATTCGATTTGAAACCGACTGATGAAGCCGTCGACCTGCGCAAAGAAATAATTTTTGGCATTGTCCGCCGCCGCAGTAATGTCTTTGCGCGGAGTCAGCGTGGCGAAACTCCAGCCGATACTTTTCATGGGCGAGAACGCAAGCAAATATTCTTCGCCGTCGACAACCACGGGCATAATCCCGCTTTTGCCGTCGACCATTTTTTTTGCCGCCAACGCCAAAGTTTTTTCATTGCTTGTGCGCACGTCGTATTTGTTTTCGTTTGAGCGCAGGTCGGTGCTTTCGTGCGAAGAAAAAATAACTTCGCCGTTTCCGTTCATCACGAAGCTGAAGCCGTTTTCGCCGATTGCCGTGTCTTCAATGGACTTGTAAATTTCAATGTTGGGCACGTCCATTCCGACGACGCCCGCCACCTCTCCGTTAGCGTCGTAGTAGGGCGCAGAGCAACCGAACCGCTGATACTTGCCCAGATTAGCGTGCGAATACAGATCGAAGAAAATCGGCGTTTTCGCGTCGACGGCGTTTTTGTACCAAGGACGAGTTCGCGGGTCGTAATCGGAAATTTCGCTCTCCGTGAAAGGCTTCGGGTCTTTTGGCGTATCGGGGAAGGACGGACAGCAAATAAAACAGCCGTGCTTTGTGCCGATATAAATCGACGACGGGTATTGCATAAACGTGCGCTCAATCGGTCTAAGCAATATGCGAATGTTTCCGATTGCCCCAAGCTCGCGTTCAAGTTCGGGCGTCAAGCCGTTGCGCTTAATTTCCGGTCCGTAAGTCATGTACGTTTGCAGATTATAAACCGGCTCGAATTGCGGATTGATAAGTTTAACGGGCTTGTAATTTTCGGGATTGGATGTGATTTTAGTTGCCGTTCGCGACAAAATTATTATGTTGGCGCGAATAACGTCCAGCTTCTGTTCGATAAAATTTGCGCGGACAAAGGCAACTTCGCCGAGCGCCTGCTTGATTTGATAAGTCACCAGCGATTCGGTAAAGTTCGCGCCCGCCTTGCCAAGTTTATTGCCCAGCTCCGTCATTTCGTCGCGCATGATTGTCATACCGTAAAAAGAAAGACCGCTCAAAGTCAAAAATGACAATATCCCCGCCGCCAAAACGAGGACGAGCAGTCTTTTTTGTATGTGCCACTTCATCGAGACAACCTCAGAAAAATTTTTTCATGCGCAGAATATTTTTTCCGTCCGCATATTCGTAGGCAATTTCGTCGACATTTTTTTTGACAAGGAAAATGCCCAAGCCGCCCACGTCGCGCTCTTCAATGGCAAGATCAGTATCGGGGTCGGCCTTCTCAAGCGGATTGTAAGGTTTGCCGCTGTCAATGAAAGTCATCAGCACGGCGGAAGGATTTTCCTCAAACTCCATGCAAAAAGTCGCCGCGCCCGTTTCGGGGCTGTAAGCGTAGGTCGCGATGTTGACAAAAATTTCTTCGACGACAAGTTCAACCTGCATGATAATTTTCATGGAGCAATCGCGCGCTTCTAAATGTTCCGTCGCGAAGTCAATGACCGTCTGAAGATTTTCAAGGACAGCCTCAACAGTAATCTTTTCCATAAACTTCACCGTTAAGCAATCGTCATCAAGCTCGCAAAGCCCGTCATATCCAAAACTTCCATAACTGCTTCGCTCACGTTGATAAGTTTCATCGAGCCTTGCTTGTTCATGCGCTTTTGAGCGACGAGCAACACCCTAAGTCCTGCCGACGCGATATACTTCAGCTCCGCGAAATCGAACGTCAAGTCCGTCACGCCGTCAAGCGCGGTCGTCAGTTCCTTGGAGAGTTCGGGCGCACTAGTCGCGTCAAGCCGTCCGATAACTTTAATCGTCAATGCACTACCGTTTTGTTCCTTTTTAATTTCCATTCTTTATAACTCCTTTCGAGCTGCAATATATTTGTTGACGGAGGCAACGAGTTGCACAACGTCAAACGGTTTGGCTATGTGATAATTCATGCCGCTTTCCATGCTCATGCGCTTATCTTCGTCGCGGCTGTTGGCACTTAGCGCGATAATCGGCAAAACTTTCGCGTCGGGTCTGTCAAGCGCGCGAATAGCCCGCGTCGCTTCGTAGCCGTTCATTATCGGCATTTGTATATCCATCAAAACTAAATCGTAGTAGCCGGGCGGGTGTTTGGTAAAAGCCTCCACAGCTTCGACGCCGTCAGCAACCGTCTCGACTGAAAAGCCCGATTCCTCCAAAATAGTTTCAGCAAGCATTCGATTTAGTTCAATGTCGTCGACAAGCAGAATCCTGTTACCGTAGCCGTCCTCTGCGGAAATTTTTTCAACCGGCGCGGCGTTATCAACTTCGTTCTCCTCGCGATAAATTTTAAACGGCAAGCCCACGGTAAAAGTTGTGCCCTTGCCCTTTTCGCTGACGGCTTCGATTGAGCCGCCCATCGCGTCGATAAGTTTTTTGCTTATGGCAAGCCCAAGACCCGCGCTGATATGCCCCGTTTCCGTCGAAGTAGCCTCGCGCTCGAAGGTCTCGTACATGCGCTTCATAAATTCCGCCGTCATGCCGACGCCATCATCAGTAATCGTGAATTCGCAACGGACATAGTTTGTGTCCTCGGAAATTTTTTTCTTTCTGGCGGTGAGTTTGACGTGCCCGCCCGTCGGCGTGAATTTAATCGCGTTGTCGACCAGGCTTGAAAGAATTTTTCTTAAGTTCACGTCGTCAGTATAAACCATTTCGCGCGGCAAATTCGTCACGCATTCCAGAGAAATATTTTTGCTCTCCGCCCTGTGCTTGAAGGCGTGAACCACAACCAGCACTTGCTCCTCCAAATCGCAGACCTCGGAGCGCAGTTGCGTCTTGCCGTAGGTTATCTTGCTCATGTCCAAAAGGTCGTTGACGAGATTTAGCATTTGCAGGCTACTCTCGTCGACTTTTTCCAGATAACTTTTCAAAAGTTCCGGCTCATTGAGGTGCCGCCGCGCCAATTCCGTAAAACCTCGAATCGAATTCAGCGGCGTCAAGATGTCGTGCGAAATGCTAAACAAAAACGCCGCTTTGACCTCGCTCGCCTGTCTCTCTCTTTCCAATTCTATTTCCATGCGCAACTTCTCCTCCTGAACAAGCCGTCGTTCGGTAATGTCGCTGATAAAAACGTAAAAAGCGTCGCCGTGTTCGGGGAAGGTCGCGAAGTGCCCGTAGTCATCAATCCAGCGAACTTCTCCGTCCTTGCGCGTGATTCGATATTCCACGTGGTCGAGGCGATCGTTATCGGGGTCGGCGATTTGCTCTTCGATTGACTCCTGAATTGCGTCGAAATCGTCCGGATAAACCATGCCCTGAAAAGTGTAGCCCGTCAGCTCTTTGAATTCGTCGAGATTTTCGCAGCCGTAAATATCCAAAACCGCGCTGTTGGCGTAGAAAAGTTCATAGGGCTCCTTGGCAGAATAGACGAAGAACCCGCCCGGAACTTGTTCAGCGACCCATTTTAACATCGGCAAGACTTCGTACAAATATTTCTTGCCCAAAAAAGTCGTTTTTCCCATACTTGCTCCTGCTAAAAATTTTTCTGCAATAATATCACAGCTTGCCGATTTTGTACAAAAAAATTTTTTGCGACCGCGCTATAAATGTTCGTTGAGTTGCAAAATTTCCTCGCGACCGTTCGGATAGAGATAAAGTTTGCGCTCGCGGTCAAAAATCGGATTGGCGGCGTGAATAATTCGATGATGATTCGGGCAGACGATTAGAAGATTCGCCGCGTCGTTGTTCAAGCTTTCAGAAAAAGGCGTTATGTGGTGGCAGTCAACCAAATTCACGCCGTAAAACTCGCCAACGCTCCGCCCGCAAATTTGACAGCGAAAATTATAATTGCGCTTCAACCGCTCGCCGATTTCCCGATTGAGTTTGCGATACTTCGTCAAGCCGAATTTTTCAATTAACGCCGCTTGCGGGTCTGTCAGCGTCGGCAAGTCCAAAAGATTTTCGACTGTCTGCTCGTTGTAGGCGAACTCCGCCTTCAAATAAAAAATGTTTTTGATTTCCGTCGGGTACAGCGTGAAAAATTTTTGTCCCGCCGAAAAAATTTCGCGAACACGTTCGCCAACCGCCCTGCTGTAATTAATCTGCCACATGTCTTTTCGATTCGGATATTTATTTTGATTGAAGCCAATGCTACGCAAAGTCACTTCAAAAAATTCTCCGGCAATAAGGAGCGCGACCGTTCGCTTTTCGCCGTGAGCCAACTGCCCGCCGCTAAGATAAAAAGAAAAAATTTCCATAGCCTCGGAGGGAATTGCGAAACCGCTTTTGAACAACGACGCATTAATGGGTTTGCTGATTAAAAAATTTTCGTTCATGATTTGCCCTCCGCCAGCTCGACGGCAAGTTTTGCATTTTTGCGAGCCAGTGCGCCCAATTCTTTTAAAAGTTTGTCGTCGCAAGGATTTTTGTGCATGGAAAGTTTCTTCAAAACCGCGTCGAAAATTTCGTCAGCCGTCACGTCAGCCATATTTCCCAGCGGTTTTTCGCCAACAGAATCAAGAAAACGTTCAATCTTCGGGTCGTAGGAAATTCCAACCATCGGAACGCCCATGACGCCCGCAAAAATCAGCGCGTGCAGTCGAACGCCGATTAAAACGTCCATGCAACCTACCAAACTTAAAATTTCTTGCGTAGAAAACTCTTCCTCGAACACAAGACAATGTTCTTTCATAAGTTCAGCAGTCGAAATGGCGGAGCGAATGTCTTCTGGGAATTTCATCGGGATAAAAACAATTTTCGCGCCCGTCGCCTCAATAATTTTGTCTAAAGCCTCGGCAAGTTCGCTTTGAAATTTTCCCCAGCCTATCCAATGACGAATCGCCACGCCAATAAATTTCTCATCAACCTTTTTTATCCCGTGGTGCTCTAAAATATTTTCTCCAAACTCAAGCGGCACCGGTTTTATCGCCAAAACAGGGTCGGCAGTGCAAAAAATCTTCGGACGATTTATTTTGAGCCGTGAAAGCTCCTCAAGCGAGCCTTTATCGCGGACGGTGATTAGATTGACGCGGTTTAAAATTAAATTCATGGCTTTGTGAGCCAAAACGCCGCGAATCGGGCCAATACCTTGCGCGTAAAGCATAACTTTCCGTCCGCAAGCCAGCGCAAAAAAAATTATCGCAAGATAATAGTAAAGACTGCGCCCGCTCGTCACATTTTGTAAAAGTGAGCCGCCGCCGCTTATCAATAAATCCGCCGCACGAATTTTTTTTATGATTGTCCAAATGTCCAGCAACGGCACTGCGTCGACTTTGTGGCGAATCCTTGTGTATTCGGGATTGAGCGAGATAACTGTTATTTGCAAGTCTGAAACTTCCTCGCGCAAAATTTCAAGCATCGCCGCGAGCATTGCCTCGTCGCCGCCGTTCTTCGAGCCGTAATAGCCGGAAATTACGATTTTCATATCCACCTCAAAAATTTTTCGCAAACTTTACTGATTTATTCTGCCTACGCTCAAATTCCCCTGCTTGCGCATGTTTAATGCTAATGTTAGAATATCGACAAAGGAGATGATTACTTTGATTAAAAAAATTTTTGCGTTGGTTTTTCTGTGCGCGGCAATTTTCATGAGTGGTTGCTCCGATTCGGCGGATGTTAATGATTCTTCCAACACCGCGCAGGCGTCGCCCGTCGCCAAAAACATTCCAAATTTCTCTGCCAAGACAATTACGGGCGAAACTGTCACACATGAGATTTTTTTTGCGAAGAAAATTACTATCGTGAACATTTGGGGGACATTTTGCCCGCCGTGTATAGCTGAAATGCCCGAACTCGGAGAAATTGCTCGCTCCATGCCCGAAAATGCGCAAATTATCGGCTTTGTTATCGACGTATCGGAAAATTCTCCGCAAATTCAAAAGGCTTTGCAGATAACTAAAGAGGCGGGCGCGGATTTTGTCAATATTATCCCCGACGGACAGCTTTTAAGGTTTATGGACGGCGTCGAGGCGGTTCCGACAACAATTTTTGTCAATAATAAGGGCGAAGTCGTCGGCAAAACACTTATCGGCGCAAATGTTGAGGCTTACAAAGATGAACTCGAAAAACTTCTCAAGCAGTAGGATAATAATTTTGGCGGTGAGCGCGGCGATGATTTATTTCGGCATTGAGCGCGGTGAATTATCGACGATTTTTGCTAAGGCAACGCGAGTTTGTCTGGAATGTATCGGGCTCGGCTGATGAAACGGCGTTTAATTCAGCTCGCGGCGACGATTTTAACTAATCCGCACGTGACAAATTTTTTTAACGGCAGAATTTATCGCGGTGAGCTAAAAAATTTCTGTGCGCCTGGGTTAAATTGTTGGTCATGCCCTGCCGCGACGCTAAGTTGCCCGATTGGAGCCTTGCAAGCGGTCGGCGGCTACGGTAAATTCGGTTTTTATGCGGCGGGCATCATAATTTTAATCGGATTGATTCTCGGACGCGCTGTTTGCGGCTTTTTATGCCCGTTCGGTTTCTTTCAAGAGCTTTTAAATAAAATTCCGTCGCCAAAAATCATTTTACCGAAGAAAATTTTGCCCGTGAAGTATTTTTTTCTGATAATTTTCGTGCTGATTCTGCCTGTCGCGTCAAAATTCGGCGAACCGACCTTTTGCGAATACATTTGCCCCGCCGGAACGCTGGAAGCCGGCTTACCGCTCATCGCAACACATGAAGAATTTCGCGGCGTGCTCGGAAATTTGTTTTTATTAAAAATTTCCGTATTGCTCGCCGTGATTTTTTTGTGCGTCGTCGCTCACAGATTTTTTTGCCGCGTTATGTGTCCGCTCGGTGCGATTTACGGCTTGCTTAACAAATTCAGCTTCTATCAACTCAATTATAACGCTGAAAAATGCGTTCACTGTGAAATTTGCAAAAAAAATTGCCCGCTCGACCTCAATCCTACGAAAGATTTTGCTTCCGCTGAATGTATTCGTTGCGGGAAATGTAAAAAAGTGTGTCCGAAACGCGCTTTGACTTAATTTATAATCGCGCCGCCTAAAACTTCATCGCCGTCGTAAAAAACTATCGACTGTCCCGGCGTTATCGCTCGTTGCGGCTCCGAAAATATTATTTTTAATGAATTTTCTTCCTCGGTGACTGTGCACGCTGAAAATTTCGCGCCGTATCTGATTTTTGCGGTTAAAATTTTTGGGAGCGGCGGTTTATAAATCCAATTCGCATTGTGAGCCGTCAAATTTTTAGTAAAAAGGTTGTCGTTGGTTCCGACGACGACTTTTTTATTTGCAACGTCGATTTTCGTGACGTAAAGCGGTTGCGGCGCGGCAATTCCCAAACCTTTGCGCTGACCAATCGTGTAATTCGCTACGCCGTGATGATTTCCTAAAACTTTTCCGCTTGAATCAACAATTTCTCCCGATTTTAACGCCTGCGCGGCTGGTTCGCGGCTCAAAATAAAATTTTTGTAGTCATCATCTGGCACGAAACAAATTTCTTGACTATCGGGCTTGTGCGCCACGGGCAAATTTAATTTTTCGGCGAGAATGCGCGTCTCAACCTTAGAAAAATCTCCGAGCGGCAACAAAATTTTGGAAAGTTTATCCGCCGTCAAGTTATAAAGGACGTATGACTGGTCTTTTTTAACGTCGACGGCTTTTTTGAGCTTAAATCGCCCGTCCTCGAAAATAATTCGCGCATAATGACCGGTTGAAAAAAATTCTGCGCCCAAATTGCTTGCAAAGTCGAATAACGCGCCGAATTTTATTTTGAGATTGCAACGGACGCAAGGATTAGGCGTTCGCCCGCGCAGATATTCCGCCACGAAGTAATTTTCGACTTCAGCGCGGAAAATTTCTTTAAAATCGGCGACGTGATGACTAATTCCAAGATGATTGCAAACTTTTTGAGCGTCGATGATATTTTTTTCGTCTGAATTAAGTTTCATAGTGATTCCGAGGACATCAAAGCCGCGTTCAAGCAAAATTGCCGCCGTCAACGAGCTATCAACGCCTCCACTCATAGCTACGGCAACTTTTTTCTTCATAATCAATCCTCCAAACAATTTTTCAGGCATTATAACACAAAAAAATGGGTTTCATAGTGATTCCGAGGACATCAAAGCTACATTCAAGCAAAATTTCCGCTGCCAACGAGCTATCAACGCCTCCACTCATAGCTACGGCAACTTTTTTCTTCATAATCAAGCCTCCAAACAATTTTTCGGGCATTATGAGACAAAAAAATGGGTTTGAAGGGCGATTTTTAGGGGCAAAGTGCAAATTCCCAAATATGGGAATTGAACACTAAAAAAAGCCGCGTCACAATGCGGTTTTTTCGGGCATAAAAAAACCCCCCTGTTTTTGGGGTGATTTTGAGCGTGCAAAGTTCCAATTCCCAAATACGGGAATTTGACATTTGGGCAAAAAAAAAGCCCGCCGACAATGGCGGACGATAAAAAATTGGATTAAAGTTGAGTTTGTCCCTGTTCGAGTCGAGGTTTGGGCGTTTCGTAAACGTCGGTGTGCAAAAATTCGCTTTTGATGACTTCGTTGCCCGAATACCACACGCGATAAATTGACGGCGACATATCAGAACCTTCGCGTTCGATGGCAATTTCCGCGCCGCCCAAGTCAGCTTTCGTGCCTAAAACGTAAACGCTAAGGGTTGAGCCGTAAGCCTCCGCGATAAGATAAACATTATGCGGAAAATCGTTGCGGAATTTAAAATCGAGATAACCGTCGGCAACAGTGGCGTCTCTACCAGGCGCGACATAGGTTGATTGATAAAAATGCGGGGTTCTTTCGGTCGGAGTAAGTCCTGCGAGTAAAACCGCGTTGTAAAGTGTCGAGCTGACTTGACAAACGCCGCCGCCGTAGTCCTCTGCAGGTCGTCCGTTGATAATAACGCCCGCAACTTTATAACCTGCGTCCCAAGTTCGTTCGCCAACCGTGTCATTAAAGGAAAAAGTCCACGACGGCTTAACGATTTTGTCAGAAATGGAATTCGCAGCGAGCCAAATATTATCTCCTCTGTCGCCAGGGTAATAATACGTGCTGAACGAGCCGAGAACCGAATCAATTTGGGAAATATCTTCGGTCGTGATGAACGGTTGAATTTCTTCGGGCTTCAAATCGATAATTCCCGTCGGCAAGTTCAAAGTTGTGAGCGGTGCTTTTAAATTCTCGGCAAGTTCTTGAGTATTTAGCTTTTTACCTACGACGCCTGGAATTTTTTCAATGACATCGCCCGAAAATCGGCAAATTGCATTAACTGGGTCGCGATTAATCTGCGCGGCAATGGCATTAAGTTTTTCGTCGAGCAAATTTGAATCATATTGGGCGTCGAGTTTGACGTTGCGCCCGTTGAAAATGCACCTTATCTGCTCGTTGAAGTTGCCGATTGTCGAGCCGCTGCGCCCGTAGCTGAATGCCTCCTGCGTCGCCTTTTCTACCAGCGGCGTCAAGTTAATATCTTCGGGTGTGATGACGAACTCCTCGCCCTCGTAGCGGAATGTGAGCGGGTGAATTTTCTGCGCGGCTACGTTCGTGAAAACTTTTTCAGCAGTCGCTCTGTTCATGCCGCCGATTGGCTGACCTTCCGCTCTGATTCCGAGAACAATTTTATCGCCACTAGCCACTGAATTTGCAGTCGCCAACGCTCCCACGCCGACGACCGCCACCGTCGCCGCCGCTATCGCTGCGCCCTTTGTCGAGAGAAAATTTTTTAGGTTGAACTTTTCTACTTCAGAAGTCTCCACAAAAATTTCGCCTCCATATTTTATTCAGCTTATTATACCCGAAATATTTTTTTTATCAAATACTTTTCACGCGGCGAACTGTTAAATCGTTGTGCCAATGAACGTAGCCGCCCGACAAACTCAAGTAAGGATTCGGGCTGACAACTTGGAATTG